>CATYUF010000106.1 GCA_958413095.1 uncultured Clostridium sp. | reverse complement strand
TAAGTTTATCGAAACGACAATAAAAGCGTTAAAATCCGTATATCCGTACATTTTCCTAATATATACTCTTAAAAATAAATAAAGTTACAAAAATGTAATAAAAATTTAATATAGAGGATGAAGGAAAGTAATCTTTATAGCCGTATACCTTAGAGAATTTACAATTTATTGCCAGTATTTATCTAGTTGTTTTTTATATAAATATATCTTAAAATATATAGTATATAAATTACTTTAAAGAAAGGATTACATAAGATGAGTAAAAAGATAAAGAAAAATAATATTTTTAGTGAAAAAGGTTCAGTAACATTATTTGTACTAATTGCAATAATATTTTTCTTAATAGTGTCATTGAATTTATATTCAAGTAATAAAAATAAAATAATTGCACAAACAGAAGAAATAAAAGCCATTGAAGAAAATTATGGCAAAGATTTAGATAATATGGATGAAATATATGATAATTTAATAAATGTTGATTTTAAAACAAGCTTTATTAAAGAATCATCAATCAATAGTCCTAATAAAGTATATTACAATTTATCTGAATGGACAAATGAAAATGTAATTGCTAAAGTAACTATAAATACTGAGAATAATCCTGATGCACAATTACAAGTTAAAGTAACAAATAAGAAAACAGGAAGTAGCATTACCTATAATAAAAATCAAGTAGATAACAATGAAGTTATAATTACTGAAAATAGTACAGTTATAGTAACTTTAGGAGATAAAGAGAGAAAATTTGAATTAAATAAATTTGATAAGGAAATTCCAGTACTTACTTATGAATCATATTTTGTGGCAAATAATGGGAAATATAATTCTGGAGAATGGACAAACAAAGAAACTTATACAACAATTTCAGTAAAAGAAGAAATATCAGGAATTCCAGAAATGTATTATTCAACGGACAAACAAAATTGGACAAAACTTGACTTTGGTAAAAGCAATGGTATTTATCAAGAATTAAATAAATATTTAGGAAAAGAAACATGGACTTTAAAAGATGCTAGAGTTGAAGATATTTATTTTAGAGCTAAAGATAAAGCAGGAAATTACTCAAATATTTCTAGCGTATATGAATTAAGATATGACTTAACAGCTCCATCAAAGCCAGTAATAGAAAATCACTCTGATAATAATTGGACAAATAAAGAAGTTGAAATTATAGCTAAATCTAGTGATTCATTATCAAAAGTTTCAAAAATAGAATATAGTTATGATGAAATAAATTGGAAAACTGATTGGCAAGGAAATTTACAAATAAACGGAAATGAAACTTCAATTTCAGGTACATGGAACAATAATATCAATGGAAAAATATATGTTAGAGCAACAGATAATGCTGGAAATATCAGCGAAACTTCATATACAATATTAAAACAAGATTTAATAACTCCAACAGTAAATATAACACCAAATGGAAGTACTTATTATGTTCCAGATGGCGGAAAGACAACAATAAAAGCTAAATTAGATGCAATAGATAATGAAAGCGGATTACATATATTATAATATGCATGGTCTACATCTAATACTGTAGAGCCAACAAAATGGGAAACATTTGAAAATGGAAAAGAAATATCAAAAGCCAATGTTACAAGCGGAACCTACTATTTATAGACAAATGTAATTGACAATGCTGGTAATAGAGCAACAAAAATTAAAGTAAGTAATCCATTTATAGTAAGCTCAAGTCAAACAGACTTATTTGAAATAACAATAGAATCTACTCCAACTACATGGACAAAAGATAGTGTAAATGTAACGATTACATATGGTTCAGGATTGACTCAAGGAAAGAAAGCAGGAATGGGAGTAAGTATAGAAGAAGCACAAAAAGTTGCAAATGAAAATACAGCAAGTCAAATGACAGTTACAACAAATAATTACTATATCTATGCAGAAGCACTAGATAGTAATGGAAATAAAGTAACTGCTACAAAGCAAATAAGTAATATAGATAAAATAGAACCAACAAAACCAGTAATTACAAATTCTAGTGAAGGAAATTTAACTAATAAAAATGTTGAAGTAACTATAACTTCACAAGATACATTGTCTGGAATTGATCATTATGAATGGTTTGAAAATAATGCATGGACAACACGTGCTCTAACAACAACAAATGGAGTAGGAAAAATAACATTTTCAGCAGACAGAAAAGATTTAACAATAAGATTTAGAGCAATAGATAAAGTTGGAAATATTTCAGAAGAATCAACAACTATAATTAATTTAGACAAGACAGCTCCAGTATTATCACCTATAACTAATTCAAGCAATGGAAATTGGACAAATCAAAAAATTGATTTAAGTTGGACAATAACTGAAAATGGTTCAGGAATACAAAAAGTACAATTTAGTTATGATGGAAAACAATGGACAGGAGAACTATCAAAAAATGAATGGTATGGATTATCAAGAAGTAATGAAGGATATGATGTTTTATACATAAGAGCAATAGATAATGCTGGTAATGTATCTAATGTATCTAGTACAAATATGAAAATTGATAAAACTCCTCCGACAGTAGAATTAGATAAAAATGGAGGAACATATACAGTT
>CATYUF010000105.1 GCA_958413095.1 uncultured Clostridium sp. | reverse complement strand
GTCTTTTCCTTTTAAATAATCATCAATTACTTGTTTTAATTGTTTAATATTTTTCATTTCTGGTTCTATTTCTTTTGTATATTTGTCAGCTCTGTTTGCCAATTTTTCTTTAATTAATACAATGTCTTCATTACTTGCACATGAGATTCTTTGAAACATTTGATATGGATCGTAATATTTAAATACTGGTATATTCATACATTCTTTATCAAATTTTTCGTAGAATTGTTCCATTTTCATAGGTATACATTTGAATACTTCTTCTGCTATTTCTTTATACATTTTATCATGTAATTGAGCATTTAACATATTAAAATGATTTAATATATCTTCCATATCTTCAGCATCTTCATCAATAGCTATTTTACTCAATTCTTCTTCTACATTTGGACAATATTCTGATTTTAAAGATGATATATTCATCCCATTAAAAAATACGCTTTTTATTGTCTTTAAATCATAGTCAATTAATTTCTTCTTTACAAAATAACTAAAGTAAGCAAATATCTTTACATTGTCTATAAGTCTCAAATTTCCTTGTTTAACATCTTCAATAATACTATTTATTACTTTATCAAATTCATCATCTGATATTTTCCAATATTCTTCTGTAAGTAATCTCTTATATCCTGGTAAATTTTCTGTATCAACTATATTTCTTATTGATTCCATATTTTCTTTAAACAGTTTCATATCAAATATTCTTGTTCTAATATAATATTCTATAAACTTAAAAAATCTATATTCTGACTTAAAATTATAGTAATAATTATTATCAAATTCTTTAATATAAAATTGTCTATTATCCATTAATATTCTAGATGATACAAGTATAGATTTATATTCTTCATTATCTTTAATGTTTACAAATTTATCTTTTGTTATTTTTCCAGCTTTTATTTCAAATGATACAGCTATTGTAAATATTAACATTGTTTGCATAACTCTATGACTTGTATTCGGGTAACTCTTACTTACCATCTCATATATTTTCTGAAAATCTGCTAATGCATGTTTTAATATTCTTAAATTTCTTGTTCCACTTCTTTCAAATGTTGATATTATTAATCTTGTATTTTCTCTTAAAAACCTTATCAAATCTGGATTATTTTCATATCTCATTAAAATACCATTTATGATATAGTCAAATTTAGGTGCATATTCAAAAGTTTCACCTATAAGTTTTTCTTTTATTCTTTCATAATCATTTGCTTTGTCAAATACACTTTCTATTTTTTGTTGTATTTTCTCTACCATTGGTTTGTCTGTTTTATTCAATTCATTTTGCTTGTCTAATAAATATGTGGCAATAAATGTTTTCATTTCTAAATTTGAACTTTTTAGTTTTGTAGATAATTCTTTTTCATTACAAATAATTATTGTTTTTATGTGGTCATGTTCAACAAAATTATTTATATATCCTAATATGTCAATTACATCTACATTAGCTCTTTCTAAGTCATCGAAACAAAGAACTTTATCATCAGTTGAAAAAAATTCTGCATAGTCTAATTTGTCACCATTTTGTGTTACACCAAAAAAGTTTGCCATATCTATTCCTGTTTTAGCATATTCTGGTATAGTAGATTGTTCGTTTGCATTCATGAATTTCCTTAAATTTTTATCCATTAATTGCGTAGTTTCTATAAAGATTTTTTTGCTTATTTCTTCTAAGTTTGAAATACCATATAAAGACATATAAATAGTAGTAAATTTTTTTCCATTTAACTGCATACTTTCTATCTTTTTTCTTATTTTATGATTCCAAAAATGAGTTTTTCCTGAACCCCATTCTCCATTTATCATGACTGCATAATCTGTATAATCTGATCTAACATAATCTAAAATACTTTCAACTAAATCTTCCACTATTTTTCCTCCTTTGTCAAAATATACATATTTTAATCTTTCGCCACAGTAAAAATTCCTATTTTACTCGGGTTAGCTTTACTTAAAATCTTTGCACATTCATTTACAGTAGCTCCTGTTGTATATACATCATCTAATAATAAAATTTTTTTATTATTTAGTATTTTCATATTTCTTAATCCATATGCACCTTTTATATTTTCTTGTCTATCAAAACCATTTAAACTACTTTGTTCAACATTATTTTTAATTTTATATAAACAGTCTGATTCTAAGTTTAAATTAGCATATTTACATATTTCTTTTGCTAATAAATAACTTTGATTATATCCTCTTTTTTTATATCTCTTCCCACTTATTGGAACTGGAATTATTGTATCATAATTTTCTATGTTTTCCAATATTTTTTTACTTTTTAACAGAATTTTTACAAAGGTAATGTATATATATGATTTTTCATTAAATTTATAATCTATAATCATTTCTCTTATTTTTCCTTCATATTTAAATAAGTACATTATTTCTGAAATATATACATTATTTTTATTAAACTCGTTTTCTTCATCTTTTATTTCTTGCTTACTTTCTATTTTTTCCTCTTTCTGGCATGAAGTCATTCTAATAATATTTGATTTTACTTTATCTTCTATACTTTTAAAGCACTTAATACAAATCCAATCATCACTTAATTTTCCACAAATTCCACAAACTGG
>CATYUF010000104.1 GCA_958413095.1 uncultured Clostridium sp. | reverse complement strand
TCTTATTGAGCTGGATTTTCTGGTTATCGGGTTCCTATTTTAGGACACCCTCTTTGAAAATTATTATTTTTTTATAAATTTACTTGATAAAACACAAATTTATGATATTATAATGTAGTAATAAACAAACCAAAGGAGAAATGTATGGAAAAACAAAATAAAAAAGTAAAAAAGGCAAAAAGAAAATTAACAGCAGAAGAAATTAATAAAAAGAAAAAAATGATAACCAGAATATTTATCTTAATAGTAGCATTGATAGTTTTATTTGGAATTGCAATGTTTGCAAGTGATTTTATAATTTTAGATAAAAATAAAACAACAAATTTAATAATAAATAACAAGAATGTAACATCAAACTTAAAAAATGATATTTATATAGAAGATGGAATTATATATTTATCAAAAAGTGATGTAGCTAATTTCTTTGACAAGTATATATATGAAGAAAAAGAATCAAATAAAATAATAACAACATATGATAAAAAAATAGCTGAAATAGGCTTTGAAGATAATGTAATAAATATAAATGGAGCAAATAAAAAAATATATGCTCATGCAATAGAAAAAAATAATACAATTTATTTACCAGTTTCAGAAATGAAAGAAGTATATAATATAGAAGTTCAAAATATAGAAGATACAAAAGTTATAACAATGGATTCATTAAATAAAGAACAAAAGAAAGCAATAGTAACATCAAATGTATCAATAAAATCATCAACAAGAATGATTGCAAAAACAGTTGATAGAATAAAAAAAGGATCAACAGTTGTAGTTATTTCATCAGATAAAGGATATTCAAGAGTAAGAACAGAAAGCGGAAAAATAGGATATGTAAAAACTAAAAAACTAGCAAATGAATATACTGTAAGAGAAAACATGGAAGAAGAAAAACAAATAGAAGGAAAAGTTAATTTGACTTGGGACTATTATTCAGAAACAGCTTCAGCACCTGATAGAACAGGAACCAAAATAGATGGAGTAAATGTTGTTTCACCTTCATTTTTCTATATAGACGAAAAAGGAAGATTTGTTGAAAATGTAGGAGATAAAGGAATTAGCTATATAGAATGGGCACATGAAAATGGATATAAAGTATGGCCAATGGTATCAAATGCACCAGCAGCTACATCTAGTTTAGGAATTACATCTAAAATAATGAATGACTATGAAATAAGACAAAAATTAATTGATGCAATAGTAAAATCATGTGTAGAATATGACTTAGATGGAATAAATATAGATTTTGAAAATATGAAACAAGAAGACAAAGCTCTGTTTTCAAGATTTATAATAGAATTAGTGCCAAGAATGAAAGAAATAGGACTAGTTACAAGTGTAGATGTTACAGCACCAGATGGAGGAGAAACTTGGTCAATGTGTTTTGACAGACATGTTATAGGTGATGTAGCAGATTATACAATATTTATGGCATATGACCAAAATGGAGTTTCAAGTAACAAAGCAGGAACAAATGCAGGATATGATTGGATAAAATTAAATTTAACTAAATTCCTAAAAACAGAAGAAATTGAACCAGAAAAATTAATATTAGCAGTACCATTTTATACAAGATTATGGACAGAAAATCCAAATGGGGAAATAATAAAAAAATCAACAGTAGCAATGAATAAAATAGAAAATGTTATACCAGACGATGTAGAAAAACAATGGAAAGATGATCTTAGACAAAATTATGTTGAATATAAAGAAGGAGAAAACACTAAAAAAATGTGGATAGAAGATGTAGAATCCTTAAAAGCAAAAATGTCATTGATAAAAGAAAACAACTTAGCAGGTGTAGCATCTTGGCAAAAGGGAATGGAAACTGATGATGTTTGGGAAATGATGGAAAATGAATTGAATAAATAAAATAAAAAATCATTTTAGACTGTAGAGGTTTAAAATGATTTTTTATTTTGAAATAACATTGAAAAATTTTATCTATGAAAGAATACCAAAATTAAAAGATAAATGCCAAAAATAACCATTGACAAAATGTATATGATTTATATATACTATAAGCGTAAGAGCTAGACCTATTTTTGTAAATAGAGAAAGTACATTGAAAAGTTCATATTTCTCTTTAAAGTACAATGTAAAGAAATCTATTTGTGAGAATAGGAATAACTATCTGAAAAAGTAAAATACTAGAAATATAATTTAAAAACTTTGAATATTTATAAAAAATTACATGAATATAAAAAAGAACAGATAAATTTAAATAAATAAAGTAAAAAGGAATTAAAAATAAAACAATTGTAAAAAATATATGCAAATAAAAAGATATAAAAAATAAAAATTCAAAATAATTTAAATTATAAAGAAAAAAGTAAAAAGAAAACAAAAGAGGGAGGAAAATAAAATGAGTAATTTAGAAGAACAAGACAGAAATATGAAAGAAAAAAACAATTCAAAAAGTAAAATTACAAAAATAAAAGAATTGAAAAAATCATCAAAAGGTATAACATTAATAGCATTAGTAATCACAATAATCGTGTTGTTAATCCTTGCAGGAGTGAGCATAGCGATGCTAACAGGAGATAACGGAATATTAACTCAAGCAACAGAGGCAAAAAAAGCAAATATAGCGGGGACAGAAAAAGAGCAAATAAAATTAGCAATGCAAAGTTTGAAAATGAAAAAAC
>CATYUF010000103.1 GCA_958413095.1 uncultured Clostridium sp. | reverse complement strand
AAATAATAAATAGTAAAAATACAAGTAGACAATCAATTTATAAAAAATATAACTTATAGAATTAAAAAATATAAATAAAGTAAATTTATTTTCAAAAGAAAAATAAAAAAAGGAGAAAGAGATGTATTTTAACGATGTGCATATTGGCTATTATTTAGTCGCAGCAATCTTAGGATTATTTGTAGGACAATTAATAGATTGGGCAAATAATAGATTACCAGAATATAAAAAGTTTTTGTCAAAGGATATATTTAAAGAATATAAAGAAAATTTTAAACCTAATTATATATTAATGTTATTAACTTCGGCAATATTTGTAACCTTAATTTATAATTATGGTATAAAAGATACCTTAATAGCAAACCTAGATTTAATAAAATTTATGATATTAACACCATTATTATTATCAGCATTTGTAATAGATTATAGACTGCAAATAATTCCTAATAGATTAAATCTTACAATATTTGAAATAGGCTTAGTATTTGCGTTTATATATGGACTTTCTGATGTAGCAATAACTATAAATATGTTATTAGGAATGGTAGCAGGTGCAGGAATATTTTTATTAATCACTTTAATAGGAGGACTTTTTTATGGAAAAGAGGCCATGGGATTTGGTGATGTAAAATTAATGGGAGCATTAGGATTATATTTTGGATTATCAAATATAATAATAGTAACATTAATATCATTCTTAATTGGAGCAATTTTAAGTATAGTATTATTAGTAAGTAAAATAAAAAAATCAGATGAATATATACCATTTGGACCATTTATAGTAATAGCAACATTTATAAGTATATATGTGCCATTTGAAACAATAAAGATGTTTTTGATGAAAATTTTCACATTAGGAATGTACCAATAAACACAATAAAAAGGGAAATACTATATTCAAGGAATATAAGACAAATAACTTGAAATATTTATGATATAGTTAGAAAAGAAGATAGAGAATTTACAGGAGATGATTTTTTTATGAATCCTAAATTACAATGGTTAAGAAATAAAATGTCAAGCTTAGATTTACAAGGATTAATTGTTTCAAATCCAATAAATATAAGATATTTAACAAATATAGAAGCAGAAGGAATATTATTATTAACTAGAAAAGAAAATATTTATATAACAGATTCAAGATATATAGAACATGTGCATACTATTTTAACATTATTTGATGAAATCATAGTATATGATATAAAAGATGTTTCAAGAGATGATTACGAAAACTTTTTTATGTTTTGTGAAAATGTAGGATTTGAGGAGAACTATGTTACATATGCAAAATATAAAGAATATATTAGAAAATACAAAATTAATAATTTAGTAGAAACAGAGTATATTATAGAAAAACAAAGAATGATAAAAGATGAAGAAGAAATAAAAAATATTCAAAAAGCATGTGAAATAACTGATAATTGTTTTTCGTATTTACTAGAATATATAAAACCAGGAATGACAGAAAAACAGATTGCAAGAGAAATAGAAGAATACTATAGGGATAGAACAGATGGATTATCTTTTGAAACAATAGTTGCTTCTGGAGAAAATACTTCAAAACCTCATGCAGTACCAACAGATAGAAAGATACAGGAAAAAGACATAATAACAATAGACATGGGGTGTAAGGTTAATGGATATTGTTCAGATATGACAAGAACAATATTTGTAGGAGAAGTACCAGAAGAAATAAAACCAATATATAATTTAGTATTAAAAAATCAAACACAAACGACAAATGATTTTAAAGATGGTGCAAGTACGCGTTTACTTACCAAAATGGTTGAAAATGACTTTAAGTTAAATGGATATGATTTAATTCATAGTTTAGGCCATGGAGTAGGAATGGAAATACATGAAGCACCATATATAAGCTATAAATCAGATGCACAGCTAAAGGAAAATATGGTAGTAACTAATGAACCACGGAATATATATACCAGGAAAATATGGAGTAAGAATAGAAGATACTATTCAAATAACAAAATTTGGTTGTATAAATTTGACCAAATCTGAGAAAAATTATATTGTAATATAGCCAAAAACTTGATTTTTCAAGCTATTTGTAGTAAAATAATAAAAGTCGATAAAATATATGAAAATTGAAAGGAGAATTATTATGGCATCAGTTTACTCAGCAGGAGATTTTAGAAATGGAACAACATTCGAAATGGAAGGAAATGTTTATAGAGTTGTAGAATTTCAACATGTAAAACCAGGGAAAGGGTCAGCATTTGTAAGAACAAAATTAAAAAATGTTATTTCAGGAGCTACTTTAGAAAAAACATTTAACCCATCAGATAAATTCCCAGCAGCACAAATAGAAAAGAAAACAATGCAATATTTATACAATGATGGAGGTCTATATTATTTCATGGATAATGAAACATATGACCAAATGCCATTAAATGAAGAACAAATAGGAGACTGCTTAAAATATTTAAAAGAAAACATGGAAGTATCAATGTTATCATACAAAGGAAATGTATTTACAGTAGAACCACCAATATTTGTTGAATTAGAAGTTACATATACAGAACCAGGATTTAGTGGAAACACAACAACAACATCTGGAAAACCAGCAAAATTAGAAACAGGTTTAGAAATTCAAGTTCCATTATTCGTTAATATAGGAGATATATTAAGAATAGATACAAGAACTGGAGAGTATATGGAAAGAGTATAA
>CATYUF010000102.1 GCA_958413095.1 uncultured Clostridium sp. | reverse complement strand
TCTTTTAATTCTTCTGGTGTCATTGATTTTACTGTTGCTTGTGTTCCTACTGGCATAAATACAGGTGTTTGAATATCTCCGTGAGGTGTATGCACTACTCCTCTTCTAGCACCTGTTTGTTTACATTCGTGTAATAATTCATATGTTACTGCTGGTTTCATTGTTTCCTCCTTAATTTAAGAGCTGATTTTTGGATCGTAATTTTGAGGTCTGAGACAAAAATCACCTCCAAGTCAGCAAAATTATTTTATAAACATCGCGTCTCCAAAGCTGAAAAATCTATATTTTTCTTTTACTGCTTCATCATATGCTTCCATTATATAATCTTTTCCTGCTAATGCTGATACTAGCATTAATAATGTTGATTGTGGTAAATGAAAATTCGTTATTAATCCATCTAAACATTTATATTTATATCCTGGATATATAAATATTCCGGGTATCACCTTCTGTTTCTTTTACCATTCCGTGTTCATCTGCAATTGTCTCTAATACTCTGCATGATGTTGTTCCCACTGCAATTACTCTTTTTCCTGCTTTTTTTGTTTCGTTTATTTTTCTTGCATCTTCTTCTTTTATATAATAATGTTCTGTATGCATTTCATGATTTTCTACTGTTTCTTCTTTAACTGGTCTGAATGTTCCTATTCCTACATGTAATGTTACATTTGCAATTTTCACACCTTTTTCTTCTATTTTCTTTAATAGCTCTGGTGTAAAATGTAATCCTGCTGTTGGTGCTGCTGCTGAACCATCATATTTGGCATATACTGTTTGATATCTATCTTTATCTTTTAATTCTTCATGAATATATGGAGGTAATGGCATTAATCCTATTTCATCTAATATTTCGTTAAAAATACCTTTATAACTAAATTGTACTTTTCTAGTTCCTCCTGGCATTGTATCTAATATTTCTGCTATTAATTTTCCTTCTCCAAATATTACTTTTGTTCCTACATGTAATTTATTCCCTGGTCTTACTATCGATTCCCAAATATCTCCTTCTATATTATTTAATAATAAAAACTCAACATTTGCTCCAGTTTCTTTTTTTCCGTAAATTCTTGCAGGTAGTACTTTTGTATTATTTCTTACTAAGCAATCGCCTGGCTCTAAATAATCAATAATATCTTTAAATTTTTTATGTTCTATTGTTTTATTTTTTCTGTCTAAGACCATTAATCTTGATTCATCTCTTTTTTCTAATGGTGTTTGTGCTATTAATTCTTCTGGTAAATTATAATTAAAATCTGATACTTTCACTTTTATTGCTCCTTTTATTACTATTCTAATTTTTTATTTTCTTAAATCATGTAGAAATTTTCACTTTTTTCTTGCTCCCTTATACAATTTTTACATACGCTTAACAAGTTAAAATAAATTTTGCTATCCTTGCTTATATAATTTCATTAATTTTCTTACATACTTTTTTAAATACTTGTTGTACTTCTTCTATAAAATTTTGAGGTTCTTTATATACATCTAATTTATATGAATTTTCAAAATTCGAATTTTTAGCTGGTTTTATATCGTAAATTTCCTCTGGTAATCCTACATTTCCATTACTTGTTTCAATTTCTTTATTCATATAATCCATATACCACTTCTTTTGCCCTACTAATTTTTCATTTTTATAACCATATTTTTCATAATCATGTAATGCTGGTATTTCATATCCTGATTCTTTTGCTGTTCTTTCTAATGAATGTAAGAATTCATGTAAGAAAACTTCTTCTGGAAATTCGTTTCTTCCTGTTATATATTTATATTCATAGCTTTTTGAATCATTTGGTAACCTGATATTTGAAAATCCGATGCCATAGTAATCCATTGAACCTAATCCTATCCAATCTTTTACTTCTATTTCTGTCATAAATTTATCGTTTCCTAGCCTTACTATTGCAAATATATGATTATAATTATTTTTTTCTATTATATTTTTTATTTGTGGTTCTATATCTTTTGGCTCTAAATAATATCCAAACTCTTCATCATATGATAAGGATGTTACTGGCTGATTTATTATGTGAATGTCACAATTGGCTTTCATTTTACCTTTAGATAAAGTATTACATGTTCTTTCAAATCTTTTTATTGTTTCTTTTACATTTCTAATATCTTCATCGGTAACATTTATGCTAATTTGTTTTCCATCTATATTTACATTTGTATTTTGAAAAATAAAACAAGCATAATTCCAATCATTATTTTCTTCTTTAATACCTTTCTCAATCGAAAAATCAGAAAACCATACTTCGCCTTTTGCATTGCCATCTACTCCACCTAATCTAAATGCTATATCTACTTTTTCTCTGTTTTTTGAGTTAAATACAAATTCTAGCTTTTGCCAGTCTTGTGTTCCATTTATTGTAATAGATTTTTCCGTTGTATCTGAAATTGAAATTTGTGCACCTATATCTGACTTTTCTTTTTCTGCTTCAATGTTATTTGTTTTTACCATACAAGTTACTTTATATGGCGTATTTTTTTCTACTTGTATTTCTTTTGAAAACATTGCATCATTATATTCATTTGACTCTATTTTATAGCTTCTCATATTAGAATATTTAATTTGATTATCTCTTAAAAATTTTGATGTATGTAATTTTGCTTCACTTCTTAAAAAATCATTAAAATTATTATCTAGATAAAAATTCCAAGCCCAAAATAAAATAAATATTAAAATTCCAGTTGTAATAATATTTACTAA
>CATYUF010000101.1 GCA_958413095.1 uncultured Clostridium sp. | reverse complement strand
ATATAAATAAAAAATAAATTAAAAAAACAATTAATTATTAAAAAATATAAATAAATAAAAAATAATTAATAAAATATTAATATAAAAAAGAGGAGGAAAAATAAAATTTTAAAAAAAATTAAAAGTGAAGTGAAAAATAAAATATTTAAAGGTTGTATGAGAACAAAAGATAAAATAGCACCAGCATATATAAATTTAGAAAATCCAAAATATATTGAAATTGATAATATGTATTTTTCAGGTTTAGCCATTGTAAATTATTATAGAGAACAAACTGATATTATATTAAAAACATTAATCGAAACAAATATTAATATGAATATATCTATTTTTTATGAAAAACAAGATTCTTATAAAATTATAAAAAATTTAACTTATCATATCGGAAACGTAGGGGTAGAGTTAAAAGAAAGCAATGAAAATAGGCAAGATATAGATATTGCAGCTTTTACATATAATGATGCAAAATATATTAGAAAAGAAATGCAAGTTAATAATGAAGATATGTATTTTTTATATATTTACATAATTGTGTATTCAAAGGAAATTCAGGAATTGGAATATTATTTAAATAAAATAGAAGGAATAACACAAAGTAAAGGACTACAAACAAGAAGAACAAATTTTAGAGAAGAAGAGTTATTTTTATCTTGTTTGCCTACAATGTCAAATAACAAATTAATAAAAGAAATGGCGAGAAGAAATGTTTTGACAACAGGATTATTAGCAACATATCCTTTTATATCATCAACAATATTTGACCAAGATGGAATTTTTATAGGAACAAATATATATAATAATTCTTTAGTTTTTATAGATAGATATGATAATAAAAAATATAAAAATGCAAATATATGTATATTTGGAACAAGTGGAGCAGGGAAATCTTTTTATACAAAATTATTAATATCAAGATATAAATTATTAGGAATAAATCAATATATTATTGATCCAGATAGAGAGTATGATAATATTTGTGAAAAGTTAGAAGGAACAAATATTAAAATAGGTCCAACTTCTAATACATATATAAATATTTTAGATATAAGAAGTGAGAGTATAGAAGATGGAGAAAATGGATATTTAGCAACTAAAATTGGTAAATTAATAGGATTTTTTAATTTGATTTTTGGACAATTAAATGAAGAAGAAAAAGCTTTATTAGAAGAAAAATTAATAGAAACATATAATATTAAGGGAATAACTTTTAATGATGAAAGTTTATATAAAAGAAGTGAAGAAAAGATAATGGGAAAAGAATTTAAGGAAAGTCAAGATATGCCATTATTAGAAGATTTATATAACCTATTAGTATCAGATAAAAAAACAAAAAAATTTGCAATAAAATTGATACCATTTATAAAAGGCTCTATGAAATTTTTTAATAATTATACGAATATAGAATTAGAAAAAGATTTAATAATAGCAGATGTATATGATTTAGGAGAAGAAAATTTAAAATATGGAATGTATTTATTCATAGATATTTTTTGGGATAAAATAAAAGAAAATAGAAAAGAAAAAAAGGCAATTTATTTAGATGAAATTTGGAGACTTATAGGAGTAACCTCAAATAAAGATGTAGCAAGTTTTATTTATAAAATATTTAAAACTATAAGAAAATATGGAGGAAGTAGTGTAGCAATAACACAAGATATATCAGATATCTTCAGTTTAGATAATGGTACATATGGAAGAAGTATATTAAATAATTCAAGCATAAAAACATTTTTTGCATTAGAGGAAGAAAATATAAAAATATTATCAGAATATACTAATTTAACAGATAAAGAAAAAGTTGAAATTAAATCATTAAAAAGAGGAGAATGCTTAATGTTTGTAGGAGAAGATCATATTCTCACAAAAATAGAGTGTTCAGAGGTTGAAAAGCAAATAGTAGAAGGGAATAAAAAGAATGAAAAAAATTCTGACAGCAATTAATAATCCTAATTTAAATAAAAAATTATCAGAGCAAGAATTTATAGAAATTCCATATAAAGATATACAATATAAAGAAGCAATTTTAGAAATATTAAATGAAGATAATTATTTTGATATTATTATAATAAATGAAAAATTACCAGGAGAAATTAATTTTATTGAATTAATTAAAAAAATAAAAAAAATTAATAAAAAAATAAAAATAATAATTATTTTAGAAAAAGAAAATGAAATAAAAGAAAGCGAATTAAAAAAATTAAATATTAATGAAATTTATTATAATAATAAAATTACATTAGAATATTTAATAAAAATAATAAAAGAAAAAGAGATTAATAAAGAAGAAGAATTAAAAAAGGAAATTAATGAATTAAAAGAAATTATTAAAATGAATAAATTAAAAAATGATACAAAAAAAATGAAAAATATAAAAAATAATAATAAAAAAATTTTTTCAAGAAATGACATTTTTCATAACCAAAAATTATTTAATCGAGCAATAGATATTATTAAAGAAGTAAAATACAAAGAAAAAGAAATTAACATAAAAGAAAATTGCAATGGAACAGTGATTAATATAAGTGGATATAAAGGAAGTGGTAAAAGTGTGATAACCCTAATGTTAGCAAATATACTTTCAGATAGAAATTATAGAATTTTAATAATAAATTTTAGTTCAGAAGAAATAAATTTTTATTCATATATGTTTAATTATTCCAAAGGTGATACTAAAAAGTTTTATATTAAAAAGAAATATTTTTACAGAAAATCAAAATCCATAAATTTCCAAAAGAGCAACAAAATAAATATAAAAAATTTAAAATTAAAAAAAGAAATATTAAAAAATAAAATATATAAATTTAAAAATTTTTATAATATTGAAAAAAATATAAATAATATATTAAAAAATTATAATAAAAATATTAAAA
>CATYUF010000100.1 GCA_958413095.1 uncultured Clostridium sp. | reverse complement strand
AGTTACTTCATCTTCATCAATAATTTTTATTATTCCATTTATAACTTCTGTTAAATTATGTGGTGGAATATTTGTTGCCATACCTACGGCTATACCAGATGAACCATTTACTAAAAGAGCTGGTACTCTTGCAGGTAATACTGTTGGTTCTTGTAATCTATCATCATAGTTTGGCATAAAATCAACTGTATTTTTTTCTATATCTGTTAGCATATATTCTGAAATTTTTGCCATTCTTGCTTCAGTATACCTCATAGCAGCTGCTCCGTCACCATCAACAGAACCAAAGTTACCATGTCCGTCAATTAACATATATCTCATTGAAAAATCTTGAGCCATTCTTACCATTGCATCATAAACTGAACTATCTCCATGTGGATGGTATCTACCTAAAACAGAACCTACTGTATTTGCACATTTTCTATATGGCTTGTCTGATGTAATTCCATCTTCATGCATAGCATATAAGATTCTTCTATGAACAGGCTTTAAACCATCTCTTACATCTGGAAGTGCACGAGATACAATAACACTCATGGCATAATCAACATATGCTGCTCTCATTTCTTTTTCTATATCTCTCTCTATAATTTTTCCGTCTTTTCTTTCATGTTTTTCGTCCATTATTCTCCCTCTTTCCATTGTTATTTCTACATTTGTATTATATTATAACAAATAGAATTTTGCAAGTATTTTAGGGGAAAAGTTTTAGGGAAACTTAGTATTTGTGTGCTTTTCATTAAATTCATTTTTCTAATAACTTTATTTATTATCTTTATTATTGTCCTTCTCATGTTGTAAATTAAATATTGTTTTTTGATTCTCTATTTCAGCTCTAAGTTCTTCTTCTGTTGGTAGATATAGTTTATATTTAGATGCAAATAGTTGCTCATTACCTTTTAAAATAGAATATTTTGCTATGTCTTCATCTGTCTCTGAGCATAGTAGAATTCCAATTGTAGGGTTATCTTCTTTAGATTTTTTAATTTCATCATACATTTTTACATACATATCCATCTGCCCAACATCTTGATGTGTTATCTTTTTAGTTTTTAAATCAATTAATACAAAACATTTTAAAATATAATTATAAAAAACTAAATCAATATAGTAATCTTCTTTTTCTGTATGAATATGTTGTTGTCTTACTACAAAAGCATAACCTTTTCCGAAGCTCCATTAAAAATTTCTGTAAATTATTTATTATGCTAGTTTCTAATTCGGTTTCTGTAAAATTAGTATCTAATGAATAACCTAAAAATTCTGCTATTACTGGATTTTTTACAAATTCTAATTTGTTTAATAAATAATGTTCTATAATGTGTTCAAGATAATAGCATTCCAGATTGTCGACTCAATGAGTCAACAATCTGTGGGAAATTTTTATAAAAACTTAAAAATCTATATAAATTACTTCTATCAAATCCTTTTCCATATTCTTTTTTAAGTTCTTTAGATAATTTTTTAATTACTTCTATTCCATAATCAGCTCTGTTATTACCTTTTAATTCTTCTTCTGAAATTCTATATCCAATTAACCAATTTCTTTCAACTAAAGCAATATTAACTGAATGATAAGCATAACTTTTTGCAGAATCTATAATGAAACATACATCCTTTAATACATTTTCTGTATTTTGATATTTAATTACCATTGAATTGTTATTTATTTTTTCTAATTCCATATTTTTCTCCTTTTCATTTGATATACATATTTTTTATTCTCTAATTACTTTTAAAAAATAATATTAAATTAGATTCTTTATTTTTAATACTCTTTATTTTTTATATTATTATTTTTTGATATACAATTTATTAATAAATTAATCCCATCAATAAATCCTTGTTTATACATCGTTTTATTATAAATTGATAATCTTTTATTTTCATTATTTTCTATTATTTCTTTTATATTACTTAACATCTCCTTATTTATTTTAGTTTTTTCTTCAAATTCTTTCCATAAATTTTTTTCTAACCTTTTTAATTTCTCCATTTCTTTAGTTTTTTCACATTTAATAATTATTTTATCTAAATTTTCATATTCTGAATTATAAAAATTTTCTATTAAATCCTTTATTTCTATTTCAAAATTTTGCATTATTTCCTCCTTAACTTTACTTTATTTATATTTTCTTCTTTTTGTATTTTTTTATTCTTTTTTATTTATGCTTTTAGTATCTTTTTTATGTTTGATTTTAGCATATTAGTATTGTTTAAAATTTATTATATAATATATAAATACTTAATATTTATACTGTTATGAAAGGAATTATTTTTATGCAGGAATATATAAAACAAATTGATAATGTATTAGTTGGAGAAAGAATTAGAAAATTAAGAGAACAATTTAATATGAGTAGAGAAAAATTTTCTGAAATAATAGATATATCTGAAGTATTTTTAGGTCAAATTGAACGAGGTGAAAGGTCCTTAAGCTTAAAAACTTTAAGTAAAATTGTTGCTTATACTGGTAGCTCCTCTGATTATATACTTTTTGGTAAATTAGAAAATACTGATACTATAAATAAAATAAATACTATATTAAATAATTGTTCCTCTGAAACTGTTGAATATATTTATGAATTAATTCATAGTTCTTTTACATATTTAAAAAAATATAATATTAAATAAAATAGATTATAATTATAGAATTTATGGATTATTAATTCATAAATTTTATTTGTTTAATTTATTTACTAATTCTATTTCTTCTTGTGTCAAATTAAAATTATTCCCATTATTTTTAATTAGGTTATGTAAAATTTCTATTGATTTTGCATCTTGTAATGTTTTTTCTAATGGAACCAAGTTTTGAATTTCTTTTTGAATTTTTTTATAATCTTTTTCCATTTTTTCAAAATCTTTATTTTCAAAACTATCTTTCCAACTGTTTATATATTTATTCATTTTATCAACAGAAATAATTTGCTCAGAAAAAGTTTTTTCTATATTA
>CATYUF010000099.1 GCA_958413095.1 uncultured Clostridium sp. | reverse complement strand
TTACTACTAAACTTCCACTTTCTCCTGCTTCTACTGTTACATTTTTTGCTCCATCTGATATTAATTGATTTTGTAATTCTTCTGGCGTTACTAGTGTTGAAACGTTATCTGCTTTCTTTTTCATCTTTAAACTTTGCATTGCTAATCTTATTTGCTCTTTTTCTGCTCCTACTATATTTGCTTTTTTTGCTTCTGTTGCCTGAGTTAAGATTCCATTATCTCCTGTTAACATTGCTATACTTACTCCTGCAAGGATTAACAAAACTATTATTGTTATTACTAAGGCTATTAATGTTATACCGTTTCTTCTCTTTTACTACTTTTTTTATCATAAAAAATTCCTCCTTTGTTTTCTATATTTTATAATACATATATAATTCTTATTTTTCTATGATATTTTACCCACATACAATCGTATTTATTCCACATTTTATATTTCATGTTTTATACTTTATATCTCATATCTTAATATTAATTAACAACAAAAAAACTTGTTTATTTCACTACTGCATAATCCCCCTCTTTCTTTTTTCAACTATACGAATTTCAACTTTTATATTTTTATTTTATTACATAATTCAACTTTTAAAAATTTCAAAATAAATAATACAAAATTCTATAACATTATTTTGCAAATCACTACACTTGCAATTATTCCAACAATATCAGCAGTTAACGCTGCCCAAAGAACAAATCTAGTTTTTTTTATTTTTACACTACTAGTATACACAGCTATTGTATATAAAGTCGTTTCTGTTGACCCCATTATTGTTGCTGCAATTATTCCTATATTACTATCCACACCAAAATTTTTCATAATATCTGTTGCTATCGCAATTGAACTACTTCCAGATATTGGCCTTAATATTGCTAATGGCATTATTTCTCTTGGAAAATTTAAAATATCTAAAATTGGTGTAACAAAATTAATTATTAAATCTAATATTCCTGAACTTCTTAAAGCTCCTATTGCCACAAATAATCCTATTAATGTAGGAAAAATATTTAATACAATATTTAATCCGTCCTTTGCCCCATCTAAAAATATATCAAATGCTTTTTTTCTTTCTATCAATGAATAAAAGACGATGATTAAAATTATCAAAGGCATCGCTAAATTAGATATATAATTAAGAACTCTCACTCTTCTTTCCCCTTCTTATCCATTTTTATTAATAATTTAGTCATAAAAACTCCCGCAAGAGCTGCTGCAATTGTTGCTATCCATACGGGAAAAACTATTGAAGTGGGATTTTTAGAACCTAATGATGTTCTTATTGCTATTACTGTTGTTGGTATAATTTGAATAGATGCTGTATTTATAACAATTAGCATCAACATTGAATTACTTAATGTCTCTTTATCTTCATTTTCCTCTTGCATTGATTTCATAGCTTTTAATCCTAATGGAGTTGATGCATTCCCTAATCCTAAAATATTTGAAATCATATTCATTGATATTTCTTTTTCAATTTCTTTATTTTTTATTTCTGGAAATAAGAATTTAATTATTGGGTTTAATATTTTTGATAATTTCTCAACAATTCTTGTATTACTTGCTATTCGTATAATACCATTCCAAAGACACATTGTTCCTAACATTGTTAAAGATAAATTAATTGCACTTTCTGTGCTATCGAAAATTGATGCATTTAATTTCTCTAAATTCCCCGAAAAAATTGCATATGTAAATGATATTATTATAAAAATTGGCCAAACTAAGTTTAACATTACAATCACCTAAATAATTTTATTCAAAGTGAATTTTTTTTATTACTTTAATTGACCTGTATTTCTATTTATGATATATTATGTGTATGATGATTGTAAAATAACTTTTTAAGGAGGATGAAAATATGAAGTCAACAGGGATTGTTAGAAAAATGGATGAACTAGGTAGAGTTGTTATTCCGATTGAAATAAGAAATCAATTTAACATAGCAGAAAAAGATCCTATAGAAATATATGTAGACGGCTCTTCAATAGTATTAAGAAAATTCGAGCCTAATTGTATTTTTTGTGGTAATACTACTGGTTTAGTTACTTATAATGACAAATTAATATGTGAAGAATGTTCACAAAAAATTGGTAAATTAAAACCAGCTAAATAATAAATTGACAAGGTATCCTCCAATTGGGTACTTTTTTTATGTTTATATAAAATTTTTATATATTTCATTTTTATTTACATTTCTATCCTTAGCAATTTTTTTAATAATTTCTTTTTTTTCTAATCCTTGATTTTCATAATATTTATAATGTTCTTCTAAACTTAAATTTAATAATTTATTTTCTTCTTTTTTGTTATTAGCTTCAATTATTAAAACTATTTCACCTTTTATTTCTTTTGATTTTTCTATTAAAAAATTTATATCTCCTCGTATAAATTCTTCATGAATTTTTGTTATTTCCCTAGCTAATACTATTTTTCTCTCTTCTAAAATAGGTTTTAAATCTTTCAATGTACTTTCTAATTTATGAGGTGCTTCATACAATATTAAAGTCTTATTGGCTTTTTGTATTTCTTCTAATTTCTCTTTTCTTAATTTTTTATTTAATGGTAAAAAACCTATAAATATAAATTCTTTAGTAGAAATTCCTGAACATATTAAAGCATTTATCATTGCACAAGCCCCTGGTATTGGAATAACTTCTATATCTTGTTCTATACATTCTTTTATAATTTCTTCACCTGGATCACAAATTCCTGGTGTTCCAGCATCTGAAACTAAAGCAATATCTTTTCCATTAATTAATTCTTTGATTAATACTTCTGTTTTAGTATCTTCATTATGTCTATGATAACTTATTAATGGCTTAGATATTTCAAAATGATTTAATAATTTTAATGTATGCCTTGTGTCCTCTGCTGCTACTATATCTACATTTTTTAATATATTAATTGCTCTTAAAGTTATATCTTCTAAATTTCCTATTGGTGTTGCTACTATATATAAATGACCTTTTTTTATTTCTTCCATGTATATCTCTCTTTCTAAAATTTATTTTATT
>CATYUF010000098.1 GCA_958413095.1 uncultured Clostridium sp. | reverse complement strand
GAAAAATATTAAACAATTAAAACAAGTAATTGATGATTATTTAAAAGGAAAAGACCCAAGTATAAAAAATGTGATGTTAAAAGAATTTTCAGCAAATTTAGGATATATATTAGATAAATATAAATTAAGTTTTTTGTCTAAGAAAGAAGAAAAAGTTGAAGATACATCAGAGTAATAAAGTCTAAAATCTGATTTATAAGTTTTGAGTAATTATATTATGATACATCAAAATAGATAATATAATAAAAAGTTATAGATAGGATTATAAAAAATGAATTTGAAATATTATGAAATTTTTAAATTTTGCAACAGAAAGTTCAGATAGATTTAATATTAGAGTTTGTAAAGAATCAAAGACTTAAAAATAATAATTATCAAAATAAAAAGATTAACAATTATTTAAATAAATTTAAGATTATTTAAATAGTTGTTAATCTTTTTTTGACAAAAAATGAATAAAAAAGCAACAAAAAGAAATAATAACAATATAAACAAAATTATAGAAAACAAAAAAGGGAGGATAATTATGAAAGCAACTGGTGTTGTAAGAAGAATAGATGATTTAGGAAGAGTAGTAATACCTAAGGAGATTAGAAAAACTTTAAGAATAAAAGAAGGAGATCCTTTAGAAATTTTTACAGATAAAGAGGGGCAAGTAATATTAAAGAAATATTCCCCAATAGGAGAACTTTCAGAATTTGCATCTGGTTATGCTGAAACACTTTCAAAAACAACAGGACATATAGCTTGTATTACTGATAAAGATACAATAATTGCAGTTTCAGGTGGATCAAAAAAAGAATTTTTAGAACAAGATGTAAGTCCAGAACTTGAACAACTTATGGAAGACAAAGGAATTTATGCAAGTAATGAAAATAGTGATGTTTCAATGCCTATAACCAAAAACGATAATAAAGAAAGAAAATATAACTCTCAAGTAGTATATCCAATTATTTCAAATGGAGATACAATAGGAACTGTAATATTAATGGCAAAAGAAGCAAATAGCAAAATGAACGAAGTTGAAAAGAAAGTAGCACAATCAGCAGCAACATTTTTGGGAACACAAATGGAAATATAAGATGACATTAAAGTAACATAACATGTAATTAAATAAAGTTCTTATTTTTATACAATCAATAACTACTTTATTAATAATTTTATGAAAAAAATAATAAAAGAAGATAGCCAGAGAGAGTATTGTAATTTTATTTTACAATACTTTCTCTTTTATGTGACGGAAACATTTTTGAATGAAACATAAAAGTTTTTATTGAAGACAAAAAATAAACGAAAAAAATAAAAAAAGTGATATTATTAATTTTATACAAAATATTGACATGAAATTGAATATAAAGTAATATAAAAGTATAAAATAGAAACTAAAGAAAAAATAGAAAGATTATATAAACTTTGTAAATATAAAAGAAAAAATATGCATTACAAAAACAAAAAAGTTAATAATATTATATATAAAATAAAAAATAGTAATAAAAGACTAAAATAAATAAGTTCCTATTGCTACTTTTTGCGTTTTATAAATAATCAAATAAAGGACAAAAGAAAAAAGGAGTGATAAATATAGAAAATAAGAAAATAATTAAGTAAATATAAAAAAATAAGAAAAGAGGGATAAGAAAATGAAAAAAATATTAACAAAAGAAAGAGGTATTACATTAATAGCACTAGTAATAACAATAATCGTCTTGCTAATACTAGCGGGAGTGAGCATAGCAATGTTAACAGGAGATAATGGAATATTAACACAAGCAACAGAATCAAAAAAAGCTAATATAAAAGGAACTGAGGAAGAACAAATAAAATTAGCAATGCAAAGCTTAAAAATGAAAAAACAAGCAGATAATGTTTCAACAATAGTAACATCAGAAGAATTGCAAAATCAATTAATAGCAGATGGAGCAAAAAATGTAACAGTAGAAGATGGAGAAAATGATAGTTTAGTAGTAAAATATCAAGAAAGTAAGAATCAATATACAGTAAGTCAAAATGGAAACATAGGACAAACAGAAAATTTAAGCCCAGAAGAGGCCAACAAAATAGTAGATATACTAGCCACCAACTTAAATGATAAAACATTATTAGGAGTTACAGCAGGAGGAGAAGTAATATATATAAAAACAGAACTAGTAGAAGGACAAATAGAAACATTAAATACAGAAAATAGAATTAGTATTTCCAAAAATGGAGTAAAAAAAGCAGGAGAAAACTATTTCTTAGATAATACAGGAAAACTATATACATGGGGAAATAACGAACATGGACAAGTGGGAGATGGAACTACAGAAAATAGAACTATTCCAGTATGTATAAGTGATATGGAAAATGATTTAAAAGGAAAGAGCATTAAAGAGATAGAATTTCTTGGTTATGAGGTAGTAGCATTAGATAATGAAGGAAAATTATATACATGGGGAAATTATTATAGCGGAGGATTAGGAAGTGAAACAACAGAAGATAGAAAATTTCCAAAGTGTATAAGTAATTTAGAAAATGATTTAAAAGGAAAGATAATTAAAAAAATAGATGAACAAGCAGGTACAATAATAGCATTAGATAATGAAGGAAAACTATATACATGGGGAAATAACGAATATGGACAATTAGGTTATGGAGGAATGGGAGGCGAAAGCCAAAGTATTCCAAAATGTATAAGCAATTTAGAAAATGACTTAAAAGGAAAGATAATTATAGATGTATGTATAGATGCAAGTTCAGTGATAGCATTAGATAATGAAGGTAAAATATATACATGGGGAAGTAATAATTCAGGACAATTAGGAAAAGGGAATACAGTTGGTGATAATGTAGCAATAGAATGCATAAGTAACTTAGAAAATAAATTAAAAGGTAAAAAAATAAAAAAAATATACAAATTTTATCAGACACCAATAGTAATAGATGATACAGGAAAAATGTATGCATGGGGTTCGTTTTGTAGAACAGCACTGCCAATACCAATATGTATAAGTGATATGGAAAGTGATTTAAAAGGAAAG
>CATYUF010000097.1 GCA_958413095.1 uncultured Clostridium sp. | reverse complement strand
AAAGTAACATTAATTTGTATAAATAAAACCCAAAATATGCATGATAATTCTGGGATAAGTGCTATTTTTATAAAACTTACCGCCTGGTCTCTGCCATGACATACTCCACCAAAGTTCCCTCCATCTCTATTATTTTAAGAGATGTAGCCACATTTGGCTTCTTCGCTTAATTCATGCTTTTATATTATATAATGTTTTTTAGGAAAAGTCAACTATTTTTGGATATTTTTTAATTTCTATTTTTAGGTAATTTTGGTGATTTTGGGGTCGGAGTGAAAAATCACTCCGACCCCAAAATCATTTCAACAATTCTTCTATACTTCCATTATAATTGGAATTATCATAGGATTTCTTTTTGTTTTCATAAAAATATAATCTCTTAAATTTTCTCTAGCTGCTGATTTTATTGTTGCCCAATCACGAATTCCTCTTTCTTCGCATTTTTTTATTTCATGTCTAACTACTGATTTTACATCATCCATTAAATTCTCTGATTCTTTTACATATACAAATCCTCTTGAAATAACATCTGGACCTGCAACTACTTCTCCTGTCGATGCATCCATAGTTAAAACTATAACTATTAAACCATCTTGTGATAAATGTTGTCTATCTCTTAAAACTATATTTCCAACATCTCCAACTCCTAATCCATCTACAAGAACTCTTCCACTTTGTACTGATGAAGTAAATTCTGCTCCTTCATCATTAATTTCTAAAATTCTTCCATTTGACATCATAATGATATTATCTTTTTCTACTCCCATACTTTGAGCAGTTTCACTATGAGCTATTAATTGTCTATATTCCCCATGAACTGGTATAAAATATTTTGGTTTAGCTAGTGCTAAAATTAGTTTTTGTTCTTCTTGACAAGCATGTCCTGAAACATGTATTGCTTCTAATGAACTATATACAACTTCTGCTCCTATTTGCATTAAGTCGTCTATTACTTTTGATACAAATTTTTCGTTTCCTGGTATTGGTGTTGCTGATATAATTACTAAGTCATTTGGTGTAATTTTTACTTTTCTGTGGTCACCTGCTGCCATTCTTGTTAAAGCTGACATTGGTTCTCCTTGACTTCCTGTTGTAATTATTACTAATCTTTCATCTGGATAGTTTGATATCATATCTATATCTATAAATATGTTTTCTGGACATTCAATATATCCTAGTTCTCTTGCAGTTTCTATCATATTTATCATGCTTCTTCCACATACTGCAATTTTTCTATCATATTTTACTGCTGCATTTACTATTTGTTGTACTCTGTGTACATTTGATGCAAATGTTGCGACTACAATTCTTTTGGTACAATGTAAGAATAGTTTATCAAATACTTCTCCTACTGACCTTTCAGACATTGTAAATCCTTTTCTTTCAGCATTTGTACTATCTGACATTAAGGCTAATATACCTTCTTTTCCTAATTCAGCAATTCTTCCAAAGTCCATTATCTTTCCATCTATTGGTGTATAATCAACTTTAAAATCTCCTGTGTGCAATACTGTTCCTGCTGGTGTTGTTATAGCTAACATTACTGAATCTGGAATACTGTGTGAACTTCTTATAAATTCTACTTTAAAATTCTTTCCTAATTCTATTGTTTGACCTTGCACTACTTCATTTAATTTTGTACTTCTCAATAATTTATGTTCTTCTAACTTATTTCTGATTAAACCAGCTGTTAATCTTGTTGCATAAATTGGTATATTTATTTTCTTTAATAAATATGGTACTGCTCCAATATGATCTTCATGTCCGTGTGTTATTATTAATCCTTTAATTTTATCTACATTTTTTTCAAGATATGTTATATCTGGAATTACTAAGTCAATTCCTAGCATATCATCTTCTGGGAATGATAATCCACAGTCTACTACTATAATCTCATTTTCATATTCAAATACTGTTATATTTTTTCCTATTTCGTGTAATCCACCTAATGGTATAATTTTTAATTTTGATTTCTTGAATATTGAATTGTTTTTCTTGTTAGTTTTGTTTACCTTTGGTTTTCTTGTTGTTTTTGTTTCTTTTTTTATTTCTTTTTTTAGTCCTTCACTCACTTCTTTTTTACTTTCTTTTTTCAAATCTTTTTTTGGTATGTTTTTTTCTTTATTTCTTTCTTTATTATTATCTTTATTGGTGTTTTTGTTGTATGTCCTTCTTGCTACTGTTTTATTTCCTCCTTCTTTAGTTTTTCTTGCTGTTTTCTTTTTTATTTCTTTATTTTTTATTTCTTCTGTCATAAATACTCCTTTCAATTTTATATTTTATCTATAATTTTATTAAATCTCTAAAAAAATTAGTTTAAAATTAAAACTAATTTGACCTAATTTATTGTTTATTTTTATATTTAAAATGTATTTCTTCTCTCCTTAACACATTTTTTCCTATTTTCTTAATAAATTCCGTTCTCTCTTATTATTCTTATTTTCTCATATAATATACATATTATATTTTTATTTTATGCATTTATATCCTTTAGGTTTATTTAATAAAATCTCATCTTTTAGCTTTTTGAGCTAACAACTTTTTTTATTATAATATATTTTTAATGTATTGTCAAATTTTTTATGTAACCATATTCTATTTTCTGATTAATTTATGATATTCCCTTAATAAAATATTTCCATATAAAAATATTATATACAGCAACAATTATTGTATTTCTTGGAAATACAAATAAAAAATGATAATTAGTATGAACTTTATTTTGTTCTTACTAGTTATCATTTTTTAATGTTATAATCTATCTTTCAATTCTATAAAAATAATATATTATTTCTCCTTCATTAGTTATATATGCTTTATAATATAAATTTGCTCCTGTTCTCTCCCAGCCAGAATTATAATATATTTTATTTATATTTTTATTATATAATTTGCTATTTTCATCATCTGTTAAACATCTAGGGCTATATGTTTCCTCTGTTGTGAGACCATCTTCTATACCTCCCCATAAATAAAATTTATTTGATTGGTCTATTGCCGCTACAGACGTACCGAATAAGTATATTTCTTTAATTATTTTTCCTTTTAAATCATTTTCTAAATCACTTATGCATTTTGGGGTATTTCTATCATCTCTCGTTCCATCACCTAACTGTCCTTCATAATTTCTTCCCCA
>CATYUF010000096.1 GCA_958413095.1 uncultured Clostridium sp. | reverse complement strand
AATTTTACTTGCATTTTACAAAATATTATGTTAGAATATCATATGTTATAGTGTAATATAGACTAAGAGGAGGTGCTTATAGATATGCCAAATATTAAATCAGCTAAAAAAAGAGTTAAAGTAATTGAGAAAAAAACTTTAAGAAATAATATGATAAAATCTGGATATAAATCAGCTGTTAAGAAATTTGAATTAGCTATTGAAGCTGGAAATTTAGAAGAAGCTAAAGTTCTATTTTCTGAAGCAACTAAAAAAATAGACCAAGCTTGTTCAAAAGGTGTTATTGTAAAAAACACAGCAGCTAGAAAAAAATCTAACTTATCAAAAAAATTAAATGCAGCTATGGCTTAAAATTAAATAAAGATTATGCATAGTTTTTATTTTAAATAACTATTTTATGTATTTTTATATGTAAAATAGTTATTTTTTATTGTATATAAAACCTTATAAAAATTTTGCTTTATTACTTCTCTTATTCATATAAAGCCTTTAATAATATAAATTGAAAATAAATTGGATATTAAAATTTATTTTTAGAATAAAATTATTTTACCTATATATTGCATAAATTATATTTGAAATATTCTCTATTTCTACCTTATACTTCCATTGTTTTTCTATTTTTTATATGCTAATATTAATTTATGTTAACAATATTTTATAGGAGTATAATTATGATAAAAAATTTTATTAATACATATAAAAATTTAGATGTTAAAACTTTAAAAATCTTAAAAAGTGGACTTATATTTTCTTTTATTATTTGCCTATTGTCTATTTTTCTTTTGCTTAGCTATATATTTTTCTTTGCCTTTCCTACAATTTATTATATCGGATTATTGATGTTTCAGTTAAGCCTAAGCTTTGCTATTGAATTTATTATATGTGCTATTGTTGTGGATTCTATAAAGAAAAATATTATTTAAAAAGAGACCTCTTTAGGTCTCTTCATATGAATTCATATATTTATATAATATATCTAAAAATTAGTTATTTCCGTTTACTAAATCTTTTAATGCTTTACCAGCTTTAAATACTGGAGCTTTTGATGCAGGTATTTTGATTTCTTCTTTAGTTTGTGGGTTTCTTCCTTTTCTAGCTGCTCTTTTTCTTACTTCGAAAGATCCAAATCCAACTAATTGAACTTTATCTCCTTCTTTTAAAGCTTCTGTTACAACTTCAACAAATGCATTTACTGCTGCTTCAGCTGTTTTTTTTGTGTCTCCTGTTTTTGCAGCTACTGCTGCGATTAATTCAGCTTTGTTCATTTAAATTACCTCCTAATATAAGTATAATAATGTTATGTACTTTATTGCGTGAACAAGGCAATAAATGTACTTCTATTTATTTTTATTCGCCAAAAATATCTAAAATCCTTCTTTTTTTTCATTAAATTTTAATATATTTTTAGTTTTTCCAATATCTTACACAATTTATTCCCATATGGCAACATCTCTATTTCTTCCTTTTTGAAAATTTTCAAAGCAATTATTGATAGTCCATATAAAATCATTGCTAATATTATTGCTGCTATTGTTGCCATATTTGCTGATATTATTCCTGATAATACAGAATAAATAAAATATGAACATACTGCCATTATTCCTGTTGCAATTATTGGTTTAATAACAAATTGTGAAAATGATAAATTTAATTTGATTGTTCGTTTTAATGCAACTATTGATATCATAAATGCTACAAGATGACATGCAACTGATGCTATTGCTGCCCCATTTACTCCTATTGATGGTATTGGTACTAATATTAGATTTAATATTAATTTAACTACAACTCCGACACCCTAATGCTATTGTAGGAATCATCAATTTTCCATACCCTTGTAATATTGAATTTATTGTTTGGTCTAAAATAGTAAAAATTATAGTTAATGCACTTATTTGTAATATTACCGTTCCAGAACTTGCATTTGGAAATAGTAAATTTAATATTGGACCTGCAAATACACACATCCCTATTGCACAGGGAAGCCCTATTAACATTGATGTTAATAATGTAAAAGATGATTTTTTCTTTATTTCATTTTTATCTTTTCTTGCCTTGGCCGCTGAAATAGCTGGAACTAGTGCAGTAGCAAAAGCAACATTAAATGATAATGGTAAGCTAGTTAAAGTATCTACTTTTCCTCCCAATATTCCATATTGTGCAATTGCCATATCTTCATCCATAAATTGTTTTAAGCTTCTTACAACTGTAAATGAATCTATATTTTTATTTAATGATGACATTACTGCTGTTAATGCTATTGGTATTGATACTAGCAAAATCTTTTTTACAATATTTCTAACTCTTTCGTACTTATAATTTACTGTTTCTCTTATTTCTGCTGCTACTTCTCTTCTTCTTGTTTGATAGAATAAATATAAATATCCAAATCCAACAAATGTTGCAAGTGTTGTTGCAAGTGTTGCTCCTCCAGCCATCCAAATAGTTGAAGTATTTGATATTATTGCAACAATTTCAACTATTATTATAGTCAATGTTGTTTTAAATATTTGTTCTAATGTTTGTGATCTTGCTGTAACTTTTAAATTTTGTCTTCCGTTAAAATATCCTCTCATTACTGATGAAATTGCTACAAAAAATACTGCTGGTGATAAAGCAACTAATGTCATTTCTGCATCTGGTATCTGTAACCACTTATTAGCAATTAATCCTGCTCCAAAAAATAACATTAAACTTCCCACCAAACCAATTACTGCAAATGTGGCAAACGCTATTTTAAAAATCCTATATGCTCCTTTATGGTCTCCTAATGCTACCCTTTCAGAAACCAATTTTGATATTGCATTGGGAACTCCTGTTGATGAAATTGTTAATAATACTGCATAAATTTGATAACTCGCTGCTACAATTCCATTTCCTCTATCTCCGAATCCTGGTCTATTTGTTAAATATAATGTATAAATTAATCCTAATCCTTTAATTAGTAGTTGTGAAAATACTAATGTAATAACACCTTGCATGAAGGTTTCTTTTTTTCTAGGTCTTGAACGATTTTCTACTGTTTTTGTCATTACCTCACTCCTAATTTTTATCTTAATATATTTTCTTAATAAACTTACTTAATATAATTGTACTTAATTATTATAAATTTAATTACTAAATTATTCAATACTTTTATAAATTTTTATAAATGGTAAAATTAAGTGACGCATTTTGAAATAAAAATAGACACATAAAA
>CATYUF010000095.1 GCA_958413095.1 uncultured Clostridium sp. | reverse complement strand
AACTAAACCATGTTGTATCTAACTTACTTACTACTTCCCATGATTTTGCTATATTCTCTGGTTGAGTAATTTCTCCTTCACTTCCTATATTTCCACTTTGATCTACTGTATATTCATTTTTGCTATCTCCATATTTTACTCTTAAATATCCATTTACATTATCTACTTCTACATTTTTTGCTCCATCATATTTTAACTGTTCATCTAATTCTGATGCTGTTATCTCATTTGTCACATTATCTGCTTGTTTTTTCATTCTTAAGCTTTGTAATGCTAGTGATATTTGTTCTTTCTCCCCTCCTATTGTATTTTCTTCTTTTGCTTCAGTTGCTTGTGTTAGAATTCCATTATCCCCTGTTAACATTGCTATACTTACTCCTGCTAGGATTAGTAACACTATTATTGTTATTACTAATGCTATTAATGTGATTCCACTCTTCTCTTTTAGTACATTTTTCATTTTTTTCTCCCTTCTTTTGTTTCTTTTTTATGTTTTTTGACATATTACATTTGTAGTATAGCATAAGAATTTTTTATTTTCAAGTTATTTTCCACATTATATCGTATTTTTTTGTATGTTTTTTTGTGTTTAAGTTTGATATTCTAATTTATAATTAATTATTTATTTTTGGTTAAACTATATTTATCGGAGGTTGATATGAAATCTAAACAAAATGAAAAAATAAAAATAGGTAAAATTATGCAAAACATCAGAAAATCATTAGGCATGACTCAAGAACAAGTAGCTGAAAAATTAGATTTAGCACCTCGATATATCTCTGATATCGAACGCGATAAAACTAAAGGAAGTCTAGATACTCTTGTTAAGTTATGCAATGTTTATAACGTGACTCCAACCTTTATTTTAAAAGATTATCTAATTAATCAAGATTTTAATATAGATCCTAGTTTAATAGGTTATTATAATCTTTCTGACTATGAAAAAAAAGTAGTCTTAAATATAATTAAATTTATGAATTCTCAAAAAAAATAAAGAGATGATTAATCTTTATTCTTAATCATCTCTTTTTTAATTTTGCATACACTTGTTAATATACAAAATCCAAAAAAATATTTTTCACAAAATTATGCTATTCCATTCCCTCTATTATTAATTTTGTAGCTAATTGAAAACCTAGTTTAAATTGATTTTCTGCTTCCATACCTTCTTTTATTGCTAAATTTTCCATCAGCTCATCAAATAAATTTATTTTTTCTACATCCTTTTCATTTTCTCTTATTTTTTCCCTAAAATTTCTAATTGTTGCCACTATTTCTTGATATTCTTCTTCTTTTGGAATTTCCTTTGCTGGGCTAAAATCTCCGTAATATATTTTTTCCAATATTTTGTTATTTTTTTCTTTCATTTTATCACCCCAACAACATTTTACTATATATTGGAAATTTTTTCAACCTTTAAAGGTTGGTTTTTACATTTTTTTACTTTTGTCGAGTTTAGTGCTTTCGAAGCAATTTCGGAGTCGTAGTCAAAAGCATCAAAAAGATGATTTTTGTCTACGACTTCAAAATCCACAAAATCATCTTGCCTTCAATTCCGAAATCACGACTTTGTTGGAATCCTTATTACTACTTCTGTACCTTGTCCAACAACACTTTTTATATCTATACTTCCACCATTTTTATCTAAAATTTCCTTTGCTATTGATAATCCTAGTCCAGTTCCTCCCATTTCTCTTGTACGAGCTTTGTCTACTCTATAAAATCTTTCAAAAATTCTACTTAAATCTTTTTCTGGTATTCCTATTCCATTATCAAATATTTTTATATATGCATCATTATATACAAATCCTACATATATTTTTATTTCTCCATTTTCTGGTGTATATTTTATACTATTTGATAAAATATTTAAAACAACTCTTTCTATATCATCTTTATCTGCATATACAGGTGGCACATCTGCTGTTACAAAACAATTTACTATGTGATTTTTCTTTTTTATTTCTATTCCTAATTTATCTTGACATCTTTTTACTAATTCACCTAAATCAAATTGTTCTTTTTTAGTTTTCTTTTTATTACTATCATACCTTGATAAAGTAAGAAGATCTGTAACCAATCTTGCCATTCTTCTTGCTTCTGATGCTATTACGGTTAAGAATTTATCTCTTGTTTCTTTATCATAATCTGCTTCTAATAATGTATCTGCATATCCCATTATTGAAGTTATTGGTGTTTTTAACTCATGTGATACATCTGCCACAAATTCTTTTTGCATATTATCTAGCTTTACATGTTCTGTAATATCTTGAATTACTGCTATTACTCCATTTGGTCTATCTTCTTCATTTTTAAATGGTGCAAAAAATACATTTACAAACTTGTCCTCTACTTGTATTCTTTGTTCTGTTGAAGTCCAATTTTCCAAGTAGATAATTTTTTCCATATTTATTCCTAAATTGAACTTCTTAAATATATCTTCAAATGTAATATCTTCCGGTCTTATACTTAAAAACTTCTTTGCTGCTGGATTTATTAAAATTATTTCACCTTCCATATTGAAAGCAATTATTCCGTCTGTCATATGTAAAAGTATTGTTTCTATTTGATTTTTTTGTGTTGATACTTCACTTAGTTTTTCTTTTAATTCGACTGTCATCATATCAATTACTTCTTCAATATTTCCAACTTCATTATTTTTCTTTTCTTTTATTAATTTTATTTTTCCTTTATGTTTTTGTTCATCTTCTGCTATTTTTTCTGCACTTTTTATTAATTTATTTATTGGATATATTACAAATTTTGATAAAAATAATGAAATTACTATTGCACATATTATAAATGCTAAACTTGTTATTACTAAAATTATTACATTATTTTGTTGTGTTCCTTGCAAATAACTTGTAACTTGTTCTAAGTTTTTAATTTCTCCACTTTCTATTTGTGTATTTAATATGTTTATTGAATTTATATATGCAATTCCTATTCCACTTATTAATATTATTCCTATTAAGAAAAATATTAATATTATTTTAAATTGTATTGTTTTTAACATTTCTTCCCTTCCTATTTTTTAAATTTTTAATTACATAATAATAGTTTCTATTGTAGAGTAGCTGAAAGTGGATGATAATTATGACTTTTTTGAATTTTGGACGTTCGATTGAAATGAAGATTAGAATTGGTTAGGCTTTCGAATGAGGAATGCTCACGGTACATGAAGTATGAATGGGTCTGAGTGAGAG
>CATYUF010000094.1 GCA_958413095.1 uncultured Clostridium sp. | reverse complement strand
TATAAATTTATTCAAATAAAGTTCTTATTTTCTTTATTACATAATGGCTTCCACCTTCAGCATTGTCTTGCTCATTTTCAACCATTCCAATAATTATTTTATCACTTTGACCTTGATTTGTTGTAAAGCAATTAAACCAACCTAATGTTCCACTTGTATTATCATTTTTATCAACTTTTAATTCTGCTGTTCCAGTCTTTCCTCCTATTGTTATCCCATTATTTAACTTCATGTCATGAGCTGTTCCTGAAGGATTTTCTACAACTTGTATTAAGTCTTCTTTTATTATATTTGCTGCTTCACTAGAAAAAGCATTTTCTATTAATATTTCTCCTTCATTTCCTTCTTTATATTCGATATATGGTTTTAACATATTTCCGTCATTTAAAAAGCTTGAATAGATTGATGCCATATGTATTGGATTTACTAATATATTTCCTTGTCCAAATCCTGAATCTGCTAATTTTCCTTCTGTATCTATTCCCTCTGAGTTTGAGAATTGTGATTTTGCTAATTGCAATGGAAATTCTATTTCTTGGTTAAATCCTATTTTATTTAAACTTTGTGTAAATAAACTTGAACCTAATCTTAGTGCAACTTGTGCAAAATATATATTATCTGAATACATTAATGCATTTTGTAAGTTTTTAGCTCCATTATATCCTGTTAAAGTTGTTACTTTATAATCTCCCCAACTAGAATCTTTTTGCCAACTTGTCCCATTATATCCTAAATCTTCATTTGCTGTAATTTTATTATTTGTTAATCCTATTGCTCCTGTTATTGGTTTAAATGTTGAACCTGGGCAATATTTTTGTATAAATCTATTATATAATGGTTTAGATTTATCATTATTTAATTCTTCCCATTTAGCATTTGTCATTCCTAAAGAAAAATCATTTGAATCAAATGTTGGTGTACTTACCAATGCCAATAGCTCTCCTGTATGTGGTTGCATTACTACAAATAAACCTTTGTCATCTTTTAATTGTTCATATAACCTTTTTTGTATATCACTATCTATTGTTAATTTTATATTTTCGCCATCTTTTTGCTCTTGTCTTGCTATTTCTTTAACTGTTTTTCCTTCTTCATCTACAATATATATTTTCACCCCGTTTTGTGCTCTTAACCTATCTTCATAAGCTAATTCTAAACCAGATTTTCCTATTAAACTTGTTGAAGTATATCCTTTATCTGCATATTTTTTTAATTCTTCTTCATTTATTGTTTGAACATATCCTATTAAATGTCCTGCTTCTTCTCCTAGTTTATATACTCTTCCGTCTACATCATTTATTAAAACTCCGGGAATTTGTAGTAATTCATCTTTTAATTGTGTGTTTTCCTTAGATACCTTTTTTAGTGGTACAAAAGTATCTTCTTTAACATATGATTTTGATAATTCACTATTTATATATTCTGTTGAAACACCTAAAATCTGTGAAATTTTACTTATATTTTCTTCTTTATTTTCTCCTAATTTTCCGTGGCACAATTCCTACTGAAGAAACCTTACCATCGTATGCTATTAGGTTTTCTCCTCTGTCTAATATTGAACCTCTTTTACCTTTTAAGGTTTCTACTTTTACTTTGTATTCGTCTTTTAACTCTGGAAATATTAATTCTGATTTCCAATCTAATTTATAAGCCTTTTCTTCTTTAGTAAAAGATACATTATTTGAAAATTTTACTGTACCTGCTGAAGTTAATAATTCTTCGTCATATGAGAGCTTTTCCTTTTTATTTTCTTTTGTTTTTTCATTAACATTTATTTTTGTAATTTTTCCGTCTATTCCCTCATAAATGTTTTTATTTCTCTTTACAAATTCCTCTTTACTTATTTCACCCTTTGAAGTACTACTTATCATTTCATACATTTCATCATATTTTTTATCATTTATTAATGCAAAATATTTATTTAAAACTTCTTCTGGTTTTTCTTTTGGCATATTTCCTATAACGATTCCTACAATTATTGCTATGGCTATTAATACAATTACTGTTATGGAAATTATTAATATTTTTTTATCTTTCATACTACATTCCTCCAATTAAGGAAATCCATCTTAATACATTATTTACAAAATCCGTATATTATTAAAACTTTTCCTTTTATTTTCATATATGGCATTCAACATTGTTATATTTTCTATATGATAAATTTAATAATTTGTTCAGCTAGTTCCTCTTCTCTATTTTCATAACCATGATTTGCTCCATCAATATAGTCTATATCTTTATTTTCATTTTTTAGTATATTATTCACTATATCAACTAATTCTTCAGCTCTTTGTAAGAGCATTTCATTATCATTTCCCCATCTCATAAATAATGGAACATCAATATTATTTAATTTTTCAAGTTTTGTATCTCTTCCATAACCTGCAAAATCTATTTCTTTATTATCTCTAGCATATCTTAAAAATGTTTTTACACTTATAGGATGTATAAAGGATTCTTTTGGCATTAATTCATTTGTCTTGTTTTGTTTTTCTTGTTCTTCTGCATATTCTAAATATTTGTTAAAATTCTCTCTTAGATAAAATTTTAAAGTTTGTGGAATATCAACTAATGATAGTAAAATTACTCCCTTTACCATATTTATTAAATCATCTTGTTCTTCTTTTAACTCATTGTATGAATATACTATTTTAGTGCAACCTAGGCTATGTCCTTGCAAATATATTTCTTCATAACCTAGTTCTTTTAGTTTTAGCATTGCTCCTACTATATCTTCATATCCTTCTGTTACATCTTCAAAAGATGTTCCCATTATAAATTTTTCTTTTTTTCCTTCTATATTTCTTCTTGTATATTTTACTAATTCGCTTCCTCTATTATTAAAACAAAAATAATCTATATTATTTTCATTTGCTTTTTTGGATATTACTTGATCTCTTTTTTTCATACAATTAGAACTCATACCATGAACTGCTAAAATCACTTTATTAGTTCTTTCTTTTGATTTGTATAATAATCCATCTAATATAATTCCATCAGTTGCTAAAAACTCTATTTGTTCCATATACTATCACCACCCACATTACTTATTTTAAGTTTTCTAATATTTCATTTTTATCTGTTACCCCTGAAAATGTTTTTACTGGCATTCCATTTTTAAATATTATTATTGTAGGGATGCTCATTACATCATATTTAATTGCTAATTCTTGATTTTCATCTACATTAACTTTTCCAACTTTTACACTGTCTTGTAATTCCTCTGCAATTTCATCTATTATTGGTGACATCATTCTGCATGGACCACACCAATCAGCATAAAAATCTACTAAAACCATCTTTTCTGATTTTAAAACTTCCTCTTCAAAATTTCCTTCATTAATTTTTAAAACACTCATTTTTTTACCTCCTAATATAAATT
>CATYUF010000093.1 GCA_958413095.1 uncultured Clostridium sp. | reverse complement strand
TATATGAATATTTATAATATTGAATTATAATAAATAAAAAATATAAAAAAACAAACTTTTTTATGAAGAAAAATATCTAATAAATGTAAGCCAAAGAAAGAGGAGAAGAACTTGAAAAATTTAGATGAAAGAAATCAGCTAATAATACAATATATAAATAAAAATCAGGAAAAGCTTTATAGGCTAGTATTTAGTTATATTAAAGACGAAGAACAATCTTTAGATGTAATACAAAATACTATACTAAAAGCACTAGATAATCTTGAAAAATTAAGAGAAGAAAAGTATCTTGAGACTTGGATATATAGAATAGCGATAAATGAAAGCTTAAAATATATAAAAAAACAAAAGAAAGAACCAATATTTAATATTCAAGATTATGAGATTTCTTCAGAAGAATTTGAGAATAAAGACATAACAGATGTAATGGACTTATATAAGGCGATAGATAGCCTAAAACCAAAATTAAAAACTGTTATTATTTTAAGATTTTTTGAAGATAAAAGTTTAGCTGAAATTTCTAAAATTACAAATTCTAATCTAAGTACAGTAAAAACAAGGCTATATAAGGCTTTAAAAGAATTAAAAGTAAAAATAAGAAAGGGCGAATTATAATGAATTTTAAGAAAGCAAAAAATTTTTATAAATCGACTAAAATTCCAAAAGAACTAAATCAAAAGATAAGCAATATAACTCATAAATATGAAAGCAATAAAGTAAATAATAATCAAGACATATTAGGGAAAATAAATAAAAAGCTATTAACAAAACAAAGTAAAATTATATTATCAACTGCAATGTCATTTTGTTTATTATTTGTAATATTACTAAATACCAATGTTACATTTGCTAAAACGGCTAAAAATATACCTATAATAGGAAAAGTAGCTGAAATTTTAACTTGGGCAGACTATCATGATGAAACAGAAAATTCTCAAAGAGATATTAAAATACCAGAAGTAGCGCAATTAGATAATCCAATTATGCAAAATAAAATAAATAATAAAATTGCACAAAAAATAGTTGAATTATTAAATGAAACAGAAAAATCTGCAAGTAAAATAGCAGAAGAAATTGGAAAAAACAATCTTAGTGGGTCAATATATGGAAAATATCATATAAGAATTGACTATGAAGTAAAACATAATAAAGATAATATATTATCATTTATTTTAATTAAGGAAGAAGGATTAAATACAAGTAGTAAAGATATATACACATATAATTATAATTTAGAAACAGAAAAGGAAATCAAATTAGAAGATATATTAGGAAAAGATTATAAAAAAATTGTAGATGAACAAATTTATAAAAAAATTGAAGAGCAAGAAAAGAGCGATGAAAACATAAGATACTTCCATCCAGATGATGAATATATAAGAGGAGAAGATAATTATTTCCATGGAATATCTGAAAATCAATCATTTTATATAAATAAAGACGGAAATCCAGTAATTATCTTTGACAAATATTCAATAGCAGCTGGATATATGGGAACACCAGAATTTGAAATATTAAAATAGAAAAGAGATATACTATGAACGGAGCAAAAAATATAAAAAAGATAAACAATAAAAAAATTATTTTTGTAGTAATAATTATAACACTAATAATAGTAGCTATAAAATCAATTTGTTATTTTATGGAGAAACCACAAGTTAAATTAATTGGAGACAGTAATGTTTCATTAACACTTGGAAGTGAATATAAGGAATTAGGAGCAAATACAACAGTACACAAAAAACAAATAAACAATAAAATTCAAGTAAAAGGTGAAGTTGATACATCAAAAGTAGGAAAATATAGTATAAACTATTGCATAAATAATAAACCATATGCAACTAGAAATATAGAAGTAAAAGATAATATTGCACCCATTTTAGAACTTAAAGGAAGTAAAATTATCAATCTAAAAGAAAATACAGAATATGAAGAAACTGGATATGTAGCAAAAGATAATTATGATGGTGATATTACAAATAATGTAATAACTCAAAAAGAAGATATAAATGAAGATGAGTATAAAATAACATATAAAGTAAAAGATTCTTCTGGAAATGAAACAAAAAATGAGAGAATATTAATAAAGAACAAACCTAAGCAAAATGAAAGTGTAATTTATTTAACTTTTGATGATGGACCAAGCCTAGACATTACTTCACATATTTTAGATATTTTAAAAGAAGAAGATGTAAAAGCTACATTTTTTATATTAGATTATAATAATAAAAAAGAAGAATTAGTAAAAAGAGAAGTAGAAGAAGGACACTCAATAGGGCTTCATGGAGTATCACATAATTATAAAGAAATATATGGATCATTAGAAAATGGATTAAATAACTTTATTAACTTAAATAAAAAAGTAAAAGAAAGCACAGGAATAGATACAAAATTAATTAGATTTTCAGGAGGAAGTTCTAACACAGTTAGTAAATTTAATCCAGGGATAATGACAAATTTAGCAATGAATTTACTAGAAAAAGGATATAAATACTATGATTGGAATGTAGCTTCAGGAGATTCAGGAGATGTAAAAACTAAAGAAGCAGTTTACAACAATGTAACTAAGGGAATAAGAAAAAATAGAAATAACATAGTTCTAATGCACGACTTTTCTGGAAATACTAAAACATTAAATGCATTAAGAGATATTATTAAATATGGAAAAGCTAATGGATATACTTTTGAAAGAATTACTGAAAATACACCAATGATTACTCAAAATATTGTAAACTAATAAGCTTCATTTAAATACCTGAAGAATAAAACTTAAAGAATTGATTATCAAAAATTATATTATTATTTATTATTGAAAATATATTATTATATAATAGTTTTTACAAATTAACTATTTTAAGCTACTCTACAGTAAAAAATAATATATAGCAACCAAAACATAATTAAATTAGTAGATAAATGTTGATTTTTGACTTCACATTTGCTATACTATTACCAAGAATTTTAGGAGTGGATTATATTGAATAAGAAAAGTGAAAACAAAAGTAAAAATATAAGAAATAAAAAACCCAAGAAGAAAAACAAAAAATTAAGAATAATTTTATTAGTAATATTATTAGTATTAATAATTGCAGGAGGAGTATTTGCATACAAAACATATAAAAATGGTGGTGGACTAGGAGGAATGCTAGCAACAGTAGCAGGACATGATGAGAACACTAAAAAGAACTTAGGAACATTTCAGGTATTACTTATGGGGGTAAGTACAGATCAAGCAGGTGTTAACTTAACAGATACAATAATGATAGCTTCATATGATCCAAATAAACAAGAAGCAGTTTTAATATCTGTGCCAAGAGATTCATACACAGGAACAAATACAAAAAAAGCAATAGCATCTAAAAAAATAAATGCTCTATACAATGTAAGTGGAAATCCACAAGAAACTGTAGATGCAGTTAATGAACTAACAGGATTAAATATAAAATATTATGCAATAATAAAAACAGAAGCATTAATAGAACTAGTAGATGCAGTAGGTCCAATAGAGTTTAATGTTCCAATAAATATGGATTATGATGATGTAACACAAGATTTGCATATACACTTAAAAGCAGGAGTACAACAAATAGATGGAAAAAAAGCAGAACACTTATTAAGATT
>CATYUF010000092.1 GCA_958413095.1 uncultured Clostridium sp. | reverse complement strand
CTCATAATATCTTTAATATTTATTTGTAAACTCTCTACTCCATTAAAATTATTAACTTCTAAAACTCCTACAACATCTATTTTATCTCCAATTATATATTCATCTGCCAAATTTCCTATATTAAATCCTATTGCATTTACAACTGTGTTTCCTTCTTTCAATGTTAACTTTAAATGTTTTCCTTCAGATAGTGCTCTTATAGAATCTATTTTCAAGTTTTTGAACACAAATACAGGCATTTTATTTCCTTCACCAAATGGCTCTAATTGTTTTAAACTTTCTACCATATCTTTGTTTATTGCACTAAAGTCAATTTTCGCATCTATATTTATTACTGGTATTATTTCACTTACATTACTCTTTGTTGCTATTTGCTCAAATTCTTTTTTAAACTCCTCAAATTTCTCTTTTTTTACTGTTAATCCAACAGCCATACTATGTCCACCAAATTTTTCTACACTATCTAGACACTTAGTTAATGCTTCATGTAAGTCAAATCCTGGTATACTTCTTCCTGAGCCTGTCCCTATTCCATCTTCTTCAAAACTTAATAATATGCTTGGTTTAAAATACATTTCTGTTATTTTTGAAGATACTATTCCTATAACTCCATGATGCCAGTTGTGTCCTCCCACTATAATTGAGTTATTTTTATCTAATTTGTTTTGTTCTATTTGTTTAATTGCATTTTCATATATTTCTTTTTCTGTATCTTGTCTAAGTTTATTATAATCATTTAATTTTTTAGCCAATTCTGATACTTCATTATAATTTTTTGATAAAAATAGCTCTAAAGCATCTTCTGCTTTTCCCATTCGGCCACATGCATTAATTCTTGGTGCTATTCCAAAAGAAATACTGTTTGAGTCTATTTTTGTATATCCTGATGTATCTATTATTGATTTTAAACCTATATTTCTAGTTTGTCTGATTAACATCAATCCCAACTTTGCTATAACTCTATTTTCATCCACTAATGGAACTATGTCTGAAATTGTTCCAACACACACTATATCTAAATATTTTAAATATTCCTCTTCTTTTAATCCTAATTTAATTCCTATTGCTTGTATTAACTTAAAAACTACTCCTACTCCAGCTAATTCTCTAAATGGATATTTACTATCTTTTCTTTTATTATCGATTACTGCAAATGCTTTTGGAATTTCATTTCCTGGTTCATGATGATCTGTTATTATCGTTTCTATTCCTAGACTACTTGCATAATTAATTTCATTAATTGCAGAAATTCCACAATCAACTGTTATCATTAAGTCACATCCTTGTTGTTTTATTTTTTCAATTGCATTATTATTTAAACCATATCCTTCATTTAACCTGTTTGGTATATATTGGGAAGTTTCCAATCCTCTATCTTTTAAAAAACTTTTTAATACAGTTATACTTGTTATTCCATCTACATCATAATCTCCATATATTGTGACTTTTTCCTTGTTTTCTATTGCCTTTATTATTCTTTCTACTGATTTTTCCATATCTGTGATTAAAAATGGATTATGAAAATCTTTTCTTGTTGGAGATAAAAATAAACGAATTTCTTCTTCTGTTGTTATATTTCTATTTACTAATATTGTAGATATTAATTTATTAAGATTATATTTACTTGAAATTTCTTCTACTTTTTTTTCATCTACTTCATATATTTTCCATTCTTTATTCATAAATTTCTCACCTATTTTTTATTTTTTAATATTGTATAATATTTTTGAGTTTTTTTAAAGGGCTTTAAAGATTTTTATTTGCCTTTTATTATTCTATTTTTTGTTTACTCAATAATACTTGCTCCTTAATTTGTTCTTCTGAAAATTTCCCCTTTCTTAATATACAAGGATTACCATTGACTACTTGTACAATAGTAGATGCTACACCTATTTTGCTTATACCTCCATCAATAAAATAATCTACTTTATCATTAAAGTCTTTCATTATTTCTTTTAAGTTTGTTCCACTAGGCTTTCCTGATATATTTGCACTTGGAGTAGCAATTGGAACTCTTGCATATTCAATTAATTTAAGTGCAATTTCATTTTCTGGCATTCGAATCCCTACTGTGTCAAAACCAGCAGTTACAATGTTTGGGACAATATCTTTTTTCTTTAAGACAATTGTTAATGGACCCGGAAGAAATCTTTTTATTAAGTCATATTCTATTTCTGTAATATTTTTTGCTACTTTTTCTATCATTTCTATACTATTTACTAATAGGCTAATTGGTTTATTTGTTGGCCTTTGTTTTACTTCATAGAGTTTCTTTATAGCAGTTTCATTTAATCCATTAACACCTATTCCATAAACTGTTTCTGTTGGAAATATCACAATTCCACCTTCTCGTATTATTTGAGCTGGTTCTTTTAAATTTATATATTCTGGATTTTTTTCCAAATTTAAATATTTTGACATTTTATATAATCCTTTCTAGTTTGTTTCCTATATTAATGTTTATCAATGATATTATTACATTATACTCTATAAATTTTCAACTTTCAATATCGAATTATGTAAAATTTAATCTTATAATAAATTTATTAAATTATAAGGAGGATTTTAAATGGAGATTAAAATTTTAAACTCTAACACACAATTAACTTCAAAGGAACGGAATAAGTACTTTATCATAGGTACGCACAATGGTGTTTTTCACTCGGATGAAGTAGTAGCTTGTGCAATTTTATGTTTATTAAACAAAGGGAAAGAAATACAAATCATTAGAACTAGAGATGATTTAATTTTAAATCAGTGCTATATTTGTGTTGACATCGGTGGAGGTAATTTTGACCATCATCAGCCTAATTTTAATAGTGCTCGCGATAATGGTATCCCTTATGCAAGTGCTGGACTAGTCTGGAAATACTATGGTGAAAATTAGTATTCAACTATATGAATTACAATCCATATTTTTGCAAACATACCGACCTTACCCACACAATATTGAAAAAAATTGACGATACAATAATTTCATTAGTTGATTGTGAAGACAATGGGATTTCTTCTGAGAAACATTTATTTAGTTTCATATCAGATTTTCTTCCATTATGGTTTGAAAGAAAACCAGATTTTGATAAGCAATTTTATCAAGTTTTAAAAATTGTTATCGAAGTTTTAGAACAAAATATCATAAAAAATATTTCTGATGTTATTGCAGAAAATATCTTACTTTACAATTATAGTAATTCAAAATATTTTTCAAATGGCATCTTGGAAATACCTTCACAAACCATTAATTGGCTTGACACTGTAATAAAAATCAATGATTCGTCAACTTCTTTATGTAACGAAAATATTGATTTTGTCATTTTTCCTTATCCTGACGGTGGATGGGCAGCTCAATGCGTACCTCCAAACTTATCTCATAAGTTTGAACAGCGTATACCTTTTCCTAAAAGTTGGGCTGGTCAGACTGATAAATTACCAGAAATTAGTCAAGTTACAGATGCTACATTTTGTCATAATGGTTGTTTCTTTGTAAGAGCAAAAACCAAAGAAAGTGTTATCAAACTATGCAGAATTGCTATTGAAAGTTTTATTGCTAACATAATTAACGCTATTGAAGATTAATGAAATTCCAAGAGGGTGTCCTAAAATAGGAACCCGATAACCAGAAAATCCAGCTCAATAAGAG
>CATYUF010000091.1 GCA_958413095.1 uncultured Clostridium sp. | reverse complement strand
ATTTAATAGCAAATCTGTTTTATCATACGCTCCTATAAATCCTATCTTTTTCATATTAATTCCTTTCTTTTATTTTGTTGTTGTTCCTGTTGTAGTAATTGTTGTTTCTGGTGTAGTTGGTGTTGCTGATAAAGAATCTAAATATTCTTTTCTTCTTGTTTGTGAATTTGTAATGCTATCTTCCATTTTTGTTTGAAGATTTTGAGTTGCTTGATCTCCTGCACTTGTTATTGCTGAATTTATAACATTATTTCTTTGATTTACACCATCTCCATCATTATATCTTGCCCATAATGCTTGTCTTGCTTCTTCTACAATATTTGGATTTGCATTTATCAAAGACATTACGTCTTTATTAGCTGGAAATGTTGGCTCTGACGCTTTTTGAATTCCTGGCTCTGTATATCTTGTAACATATAATTTTGACCCTACAATTCTACAAGCATCTATTATTGCATTACTAACTAACAATGTTTCTTCTTCTGATAAATTAACTGAAATCGTATCTGTTGCATCTACTTGTGCAATTTGTGGTATTTCAACTTTCTTTTTAGATGCTACAATATAATCTGTTCCTGAAGGCAACATTAATCTTATATCTATGTAATCACCATTTTGTAAGTCTGTTGGTAATACAAACATATTATATTCTTGTTTTCTAACATCATCACCTTGTTCTGCTTCATCCTCATAAATCATTTCTTTTGATAGAACAGTTCCCGCTGTCATAGCTATTTTTGCTATATTTTTTTCTTTTAAATCTGTTGGTGTTAAATAATCTTTAGGAGCTGTTGCTTTATTTACAGCTGTTGTTGTGAAATCAACCTCGCTTACTTCCTCTCCTGCATCAACATCTCTATTTAATGTATATACTGTTACCATTGCTAATTTTTCTTGTTTTTCTGCTTTTTTAATATTTGTTAATTGTATAAATAAAAATGCTATTATTATTCCTGATATTATTAACATAGTTAACATTCCTAATAAAAATGAATTTCTTGCTTTTCTTTGCATTGGATTTGTTGCCATTACAAATTCCTCCCTTTATATTGATTTTTAGATATTTTTTTACAAATAAACTTTATTTTATTTTACATCAACTATAAATAAAAATCAATTATATTCGTCTTATGTAACATAAAAATAACACATCTGTAATATTATTGTAATATTATAGATATGCTTGTCTTTTTCTTTGTTTTTTAGTTTTTTATTTAGTTATTATTTGTAAATTTTACTTTTTAAATTATTTTTTTACTCTTTATTTTAGTTTAATTTATTTGGGGTTATTTTCATTTATTTTAATCTCTTTCTAAGCAAAATTTTTCTAGTGCTATTGCTACACCATCATCATTATTACTTTCTGTTATATAGTCTGCAATTTCACATACTACTGGTGTACTTCCTTTCATAACTATTCCTAACCCAGCATTTTCTATCATTTTTTTATCATTTATATTATCTCCAATAGCTACTATTTCTTCTCTTTTTAAATTTAATTTTTCCATTAAAAATTCTATTGCATTCCATTTATCAACATTTGCGCGTGATATTTCAGTATAATGATATTCTATTGGAATGTCTTCTGTTCCTTGTTTTATCATTTTTCTTGACATATGTAAAACATCTAATACTTCTATACCATCTATTTGTCTTAATTTCCTTATAATAGAATTAAATATAGTTTTAGTTTCGTCACATACTGTTACTTTTAAAAATTTTTCTTCTTTCATATTTTTTACATATTCGTACATGTTTTCAACAATACTAATATTAGTTTTCTTATTATCGGCTTTTTTTAAATTTTCTTTATGATAATATAAAACATTATATTTTAAACTGGTAGCTAAAATTGTTTTATCTGTATATACATTATATGCTATACTGTTTTCTTCACATATTTTGATTATTTCTAAGACTTTTTCTTTATTCATATATTTTTCGTATATTACTTCTTCTTTTTGTATATCATAGAGCATTGCACCATTTCCAGCTATAAAATATTTCTCACTTCCTATTTCTTTTGCTATTGTTTTTATTGAATCGATTGGTCTTCCTGATGCAATTATTACATCAGTTCCTTTTTCTATACATTTTTTTATTGTATTTCTTGTTTTTTCAGTTACAGCTCCATAACTATTTAACATTGTACCATCTAAATCTATTGCTACTAATTTATACATTTTTGTTTTCCATTCCTTTCCTTTCTTAAAGTTACAAACCAACATAAATAATTTATATTTTTAATTATATAAATAACATTATTATGCCATTTACAAATCAGCATTAGTAATTTACTTTTATTGTTGATTTTTTAGTTTTTTTCTTTAGTTAAATCACTGATTATTCATTATATATTTATATATAAATAAATGTCAAGTATATTGATAGTATATTTTTTATATTCCTATTGTAAACTATAATTAATTTTTTTATTAAATTTACAAATTATAATCATTTTATTTTTAGTAAAAATTTCCTGTTTATTTTTTTCAAAATTGCAAATGATAGTATTAGAAAAGACAATAGTTTTTTCATAAAAAGTATATATACGGAGGTGAAATAACATGGCAAACAACAGTAATAAAAAATTAGTTCCAGAAGCTATGGATGCATTAGATAAATTCAAATATGAAGTAGCTAGTGAAGTTGGTGTTAATTTAAAAGATGGTTACAATGGTGACATTTCTGCTAGAGATGCTGGTAGAATAGGTGGAAACATGGTAAGAAAATTAATACAACAAGCTGAACAACAAATGAAATAGTTATTTTCACAGATTTGTTAGTTTATTAATTATATAGTTCAGTTATAATTAGCTTAGAATTTTAAAATATACTTTATAGTAATATTATTATTCACTAATTATACTGTAAAATATAATTAATTTGGCAGAAAGTTAAATTTTGTTTTTATATATTTTTTACAAAATACATAAAGGCAGGATTTGATTTCCTGCCTTTTTACTTATGCTTCTGGTTCTACTAAACCATAATTTTTTCCATCTTTTAATTTATGTATAACATTAACTTTTCCTGTTTCAACATTTATGAATGTTAAAAAATTATGTGTTGGTTTTTCTTTTAATTCAAGAACTGCATCTTCTGGTGTTATTGGTTTTATTTCATAGTAAGAAGTTTTTATTATTTCATTAGATATTTCAGCTATTTTATCATCTGAAACTTCCATTGTTTTTAAACTTCCTTCTCTCATCATTTTTTCTTTTTTAGTTTTCATTTTTCTAATTTGACCTTCTAATATATCAATATCTTTATCTATTGATGCATATAAGTCTTTGTCTTCAGTTACGGCTCTATATTTTTCTCCGTTTGCTAAAACACATATTTCCGCTATTTGTTCATTTTTTTCTGTTTTTAAAGTAACATCTGCTTCTGCTTCTTCAAAATATTTATCGATTCTGTCTAATTTTTTTTCTACATAATCGTTCATTGCTTCTGTTATCTTTAGTTCCTTACCTATTATTTTTATTTTCATAAAAATCGCTCCCTTCTTCTTTTATGTTTTGTTTTTTATGATATATTTTTATTATATATGTTATTTTATTTTTTTTCAACTATTTGTAGTCTTTTTTTATGAATAATGGTTACTATATAATGTTTTTTATCATAGACTAGCTGAAAATAGTTGATAATTTTGCCTTTTTTTCAACTGTTAATTTATAAAAACATTATATAGTAACTTTCCGATTTTATTGATTTTCAGGGTAATTTCATAAAATATTACAATTTGTAATATTTAATATGTTATGAT
>CATYUF010000090.1 GCA_958413095.1 uncultured Clostridium sp. | reverse complement strand
GAAAAATAGATTTTTAGTCTTTTTTCTACCAAACACTTGTTTTATTATGTAAACTATGGTAAAATAAGTGTGGGAGGAAAGTTATGGAAGGTCAATATACAACAAGCTTTCAGCTATCTACAAAAAATAGAATAAAAGAAATAGAATTGCATAATTACTTATCACAATGGAAAAATAAACACAATCGAAATAGGTATTATAAAAAAGAAGATTTTTGTTATGATGGTTTCATGTATAATACAGATTCTAATGCTCAAAACATATTATATATATTCGACTATAAGTATAATGACAGACAAAGTATGAATAGAATTTGGAAAATGCAAAGATTTATTTCAAAACATTGTTTAGATTATAATATAACCGTTGACTCCATTTCTTATTTAATCCTCAATAAAACAAATTCAAAATGTATTGATACAAAGGAGTATGTGAAAAACTTTGAAAAGCAAATTTTAGGAGAAATTGAACTCTTATCTCCAAGTATTATAGTATCTTGTGGTTGTTATAAGATAGTAAAAGAATTATTTAATAAGTATAACAAAAGTCGTTTTTTGTCTGCCATTAATCACATACCTATAATTGATATGTTACCCCCTACAATACAAGTATCAAGTAAATTGTATCAACTTCATTTTGAATATTTGTATTTTAGAAAGTTTGGTTGGAACATATAAGGGAGGTGAAAAAGAGTGGACTTCAAACAAAAACATATTATTGAAGATTTATATGATACAGGCATATTTGCGAATGCAGAATCTACACCAGAATATAAAGAATTAATTGCAAAATATAATAAATTTTATGATACCATTGAAAATGAAGACTTGAAAAAACAATTTGAAAAGTTAGAAGAAATAAAAAACAAGCTATATTCTATGAACGATAGAAATGTATTCAAAATTGGTTTCTCTGTTGCAACAAAATTATTAGTGGAAGCAATTAGTTGCGATGTTTAGAAAGTAAAAAGAATACTAATAGCTAGTATTCTTTGCTTTCTTCAATATATTTAATTAAATTGAAAATTATTTCTTTATCTTTTTCATTAAAAGATGATATACAGTCTATAATATGTTGTTCTTTTCTCTCTGGTTTATAGCTTAGCAGTCCTTTGAAAATATAATTCATGTCTACTTGTAAAATATTGCAGATTTCTATTAGTGCTGGTATGCTCATTCCAGATTTTCCTAATTCTACAAGACTAATATAATTTATAGATTTTCCTAGAGTTTCTGCAAAACTTTCTTGCGTGTACCCTTTTGATTTTCTGATATTTTTAATATTGTTTCCTACTATTTTAAGTATTTTATCTCTTTCATTCTCCATGTTTATACCCTCTTGTATAGTATAACAATGACGCTTGAAAAAATTAACACACTATTTTTGTGTTTTATTAAAGTAATACTTGAATAAATAACAATATTATATTATACTAAAAGTAAGATTAATTATAGGGGGAATTATATATGGGGAAAACAGAGAAATTAAATGAATTATTTGAAAAATGGAAAAAAGAACATGAAAAAGAACTCGATATAAGTGATAAAAATAATCAAAGTACAATTCCAAGCGTAAAGGTAAGTAAAGATAGTTTTACTTATGATGGGTTTGTTTTTGATGAAAAAGACAATACTGTTCTTTATATGTTAGCTGAAAGCAATTTAGAGGGAAAAATAAAAGATAATGAAACATTTTGGTTAAAATCAGTCTATAAAATAAGGAATAATAATCTAAAAATAACTAAAAGAATTGAACAAATGCAGGAATATCTTTGCAATAAAATTCCTGAATTATCAATGAAGGATATTTCGTATATGAATATCAATAAAAGAGGTGGGTTTGCAGAGTGTAACAAACAAACACTATATAATTATTACAATAAATATAAAGAAAACATATTGAAAGAAATAGAAATAATAAATCCAAGTGTAATTGTTTTCTGTGCTGGAAATAAAGCAATATATGATGATTTAAAGGAAGATGTAAATTGTAAATATATTATAGATATGTACCACCCAAGCTATCAATATGTGTCAGATGAAAAATATATTGAAAAGTTTAAGGAAGAATTTGAAAAATTATTAGAAAAATAAAGTTTTTTGGAGAATTTATATGAAGAATAAAACTAAAAAGATAAAAAGTAATGATGATTATAATTATGAAGGTATAGAAGATATTACCAATGATGTTTTAAAGCCTTGTATAGATAATAAAAATAATTTTGATGACATATTTCAAAGAATAGATATGTTACACAAAGATTACCAAGGTCGTTCTTTTTTAAATGATTTTAGTGATTTTGATAATATATTTAAAAGTTATTTTTGCGGATTGCAAAAAACAGATAATGAAAATAGGAGAAATTAAAATGTTAGATACATATACATTTGAAAATTATACAGTAACTAAAAACAATGAATTTGCATATTCAGCAGCAAAAGCAGTTGTTAAACTTCAAGGAGTAGCTTATAACCCACTATTCATATATGGAGAAAATAAACTTGAACAAACACATTTACTTTATGCTATAAAAAACGAAGTAATGAAAAATGAAAACATAAAAATACTATATAGTACATACGAAACATTTATTGCTAGTTATAAAGCCAATAAACTAAACTTTAAAAATACCTACAAAGGTTTAGATTTTCTTTTAATAGATAATTTTCAATTTTTTAGTGGAAAATATACAGTTCAAAATGAATTAATAACTATATTTAAACAGTTACTAAAAAATAATAATCAAATTGTAATTTCAAGTGATGTGGAACTTAACAAACTAGACCTTTTAGAAGAATTAAAAACTCAAATAAATATGGGACTTTTTGCTGATATTCAAAAATAAAATAATAAAAATTAATATTGAAAAGAAGGGAGTATAAGTATTATGGCAAGTGGTAATTATTATGGAAAAGATGGTACATTTTATGAAACTTGGAACGAAATGAGGCAAGCAAATGCTAAATGGGAACAACAAGAAAGGCAGAATAATCTATTAAGAGAGCAAAATAGATTAATAAGAGAGGAACAAGAAAGGCAGAATAATTTATTAAGAGAACAACAAGAAAGAATTGCTCGTCAAAAAAGAGAGGAAAATTTTAATCATAAATGGGAAACAGAACTTTTTCCACTTATGAAAGAAGCAGGAATAAAAGAGCCGTTAGAATATGTTGTGAAATTGCGAGAATTATATAAGTCTAAGCCAATTAAAGTTCCTGAAATATCAAAGATAAAAAAGCTTTCCGAAATAAAAATAGTGATTGGTAAATTTATAAATTCTTTAAGTAGAGAACAAAAGAACAATTTAGACATGTTTACAAAGCTTTCAAAAAATATTAAAGAAGTAACTAAACCATTAAATAGAGTACAAAATTTGTGTAGAATTATACCACTTATTTTATGTGGCAGTATAGTTGTATTATCTGCTGGAACTGGTGAAGATATTCCGATATTACTATCATTCATATTTTCTCTAATAGTTATTATTGTAGATATAATAATTTATAAAAAAATATTAAGAGATAATCCTGCACTTGACAAAGAAAAAATCACAAAAGAAATAAATGTACTAATAGAAAAACAAAATAAAGAAAATAGGAAAGAAATGCAGGAATGGGAAAATAAAATTAAAAATTATGAGCAAAAAAGATTACAAAATTTTAATTTTCTGCTTGAAATAGCACTTGAGAAGTTAGGAGTAGCTATATCTGAACTAAACAAAGAAAAAATAAATTTTATGTTACAATTTCATAAATACCCTAATGAATATGAAGAAAAGAAAAAAGAATATTTTAATAAGCAAAATACTAACAAAGCTAAAAAAGATGGAACAGAAATATTTTTAGATTTATAATTGTAAAAGTTAGGAGCGGTTACATTGCTAATCGCTTTTTCTTTATTCCTAGTTAAGCCTAGGAACAAAACACAGAGGTTTAATATATTTCTTTGGAAAATTCCCCGCTTCTGAACATAAAGTTCAAATAACAGCTTTTGAAAGTAATATAAAAACAAGCACATACTTATCTAATTATTATAAGTACCAGCTTGTTTAATACACT
>CATYUF010000089.1 GCA_958413095.1 uncultured Clostridium sp. | reverse complement strand
TGCGATGAAAAGTCAAGAAATATTATAAAAACATATTGACAATAGCTTTTTTTGAGACTATACTTTGAGTAAATTATATAATTTAAATCAATAGAAATTTCTATCAGTATAACTTTATTTTCATCCAAAAGTTATATTCCCCATCATTTAGTAAATAGATATCAAAAAAGGAGGTTTATATTTAGTGCACTAAAATAAAACTATGAATAGAAAATTTATATCAAAAAGTAATTATGTACTTCATAGAGTATTAAACTCCAAACAAGGAGTAGAAATATTAAAAGATTTTATAGAAAGTATATTAGAAATAGAAATAAAAGAAATATCTTTAAATCCATATTTAGAAAAAATAAAAAAGAAATTACCAGCAGAAGAAAATTTTGGGATAGCAGATGTAAGAATAAAAACAAATGAAGATGAAGAAATGAATATAGGAGTGCAATTTATTGACGGAGAACACATATCAACAAAGATGCTACTATATTATGCACAAATTCATTTAAATCAAGTCTTATATGAGAATAGAAAAATAGCAAAAACGATTACAATAAATTTATTAGATTTTTACTATTCTAAAAAGGAGACATATTTTAATAAAATTATTATTGACGAAAATAATGATAAATCAGAATTGGATTTAATAGAATTAGTTTCAATAGAATTACCTAAGTTTAAAGCAAAAGAAGAAAGCAAAATGAGCAAAAAAGAAGCATGGATAAGTTATTTTAAGGGAGAAAATATAAAATACGCCATAGAAAATTATGAAAAAATAGCTATGCTTGATAAATTATTAATTAAATATTGGGATGAGGAGGTGATTGAATAATGAATCACCTCCAAAATCAAAATATAGATAAATTAAGAAAATTAATATATGATAATGAAGAAGATTTTGTTAGTATAATATCAGATATAATCAGAATAGAAATAGAGAAAGTAGATTCAATAGAACTTATTAAATGTCCAAAAATAATAAAAGATGAAATATTTTTAATTTTAAAGTTAAGAGCTAAAATATACGATTATGTTGAAATAGAAATATATTTGAAAATAATAAACGAAAGTCAATTGGAAAAAATAATGAGTTACTATTGGATTTTAATTTATGAAGAAGAATTAAAAAAAGAAAGAAATGTAGGTTTAAATGAAAAAATTGTAAAGAATAAAATAAATATTCAAAAGATAAATGAAGAAAAATTTACAGATACTTTTTTATTAAAAATAGAAAATAATAGAACAAATATATTAAAATATGGAACATTAATATATATTACTGAATTTAATAAATATCTTGTAAATAAAAAGAAGAAGTTAATAAAAGAATTTAATAAAGAAAATATCTTATTTATAGGAATAAAAAATAATAAAGGAATGAACAATTTTTCAATCAAAGTCCATTCCTAAGATAAAGTATATAAAGTTTAATTCAATTTTTATTTGATAATCTTAATACAATATATAGTAAATTAAATTGCTATATTATGAATTCAAGTTTTTATATTGATATTTGAGAAGCTACTTTTGTTATTAAAATTTTTAGTTCTAATTTTAAAATCATTATTTAACCATTTTTTATTTTTATAAAACCAGTCAAATTAATGAGCATCAGTAAGTACAGGTTTTAAGTTAACATTTATAACAGTTCCTTCAGGGACTAATTCATTAACTGCATAATCTTGTGTAGTAATTATTCCAGAGCCATAATAACTAATATTTAGATTTTTAGACCTTAATATACTTGTGGCTTGTGAAACAGTCATTCCAGATAAGTCAGGAACACTAACTGAGTTTTCAACAGTATGACCTTCACCATATAACATAATTATTGAATTTTTTTGTAAGCTAACTCCTGGTTTTGGAGTTTGATTTGTTACTAAAGTAGAATTTTCATCACCAGAAGAGGAAATCTTACAAGTAAATCCTGCATTAGTTAAAATCTTTTTAGCTTCTGTAATAGTTTTATTAGTTATATCTGGAACTGTAATTAAATTTTGAGAGCTATTATCAGTATTAGTATTATCAGAAGGAACACCCATATAAGGAAGTATTTCTGATAACATTTGAGAAACCACTGGAGCAGCAACAGAGCCACCTTGATATCCGTATTTTTTATTTTGAGGATTATATAAAGTTAATAAAACAACTACTTGTGTATCTTCAATAGGTGAAATTGCTACAAAAGATGATACATAACCACTATCCTCATTTCCTTCAACAGGCTCAGAAGTACCAGATTTTCCACCAATAGAATATCCAGAAACAGCAACATTTTTTCCTGTTCCATGCAATACAACAGATTCCATCATAGATTTTACTTTATCAGTTGTGCTTTTTGAAAGTACTTGTCTAACTTCAGTTGGTTCAGTATTTGTGATTGCACCAGTATCAGTATTTTTTATTGATTTTACAATATTAGGCTTCATAAGAATACCATCATTAGCGATACTAGAAATAGCTGTAATTAGTTGTAAAGGCGTTACTTGGAATCTTTGTCCAAAAGAATAAGTTGCAAGTTCAACAGGTCCTACTTTTTCTAAGTCATGAAAGATACTAGTTTGTTCACCATATAATCCAGAGTTAGTAGAATCAAATAAACCAAAAGCTTGGTAATATTTATATAAAGTAGGAGCACCTATTCTTGAAGCTAATTGCATAAATGCAGGGTTACAAGAATTTTCTAGAGCTTGAGTTAAAGTCTGTGAACCATGTGGGTCATATTTTCTCCAACATTTAATAGTTCTATCTTCAACTACTTCATAACCTTGACAATAGAAATCATTAGGTTTATTAGGAGTTGTTATATTTTCTTCAAGAGCAACACTAGAAGTTATAATTTTAAATGTAGATCCAGGTTCATAACTATCAGAAACAGATTTATTTGCCCACATACGATATAAAGCTTCATTTTTTTCTTCATCACTTAATGAATCATAAGTCTTAGCAAGAACTGAATTTGGAGTATATGGGGTATTTAAATTATAATCAGGATAGTTGGCCATTCCAAGAATATTTCCAGTCTTAGGGTTCATAACGATTACATTTCCACCATTTGCACAATCATATTTTTCAACAGCTTGTTTAAGATATTTTTCAACGATAGACTGAATATTTAAGTCAATAGTGAGAGTAATATCACTTCCATTTTCAGCAGAAATATACGTTTCTTCGGTATTTGGAATTTCATTTTGGTCACTAGCTTTATAACTTACTATTTTTCCAGGAGTTCCTTTTAAAATATTATCCCATTTAGCTTCAATTCCACTTAAACCTTGATTATCAGAACCACAAAAACCAATTACACTAGATGCCAAATTGTTGTAAGGATAATATCTTTTTGTATCTTCATCTATATTAATACCAACTGAGATTTTATTATCTTTCATCCAAGTTCTTAATTCTTCAACTTTATCTTTTTCTACTTTTTTGGCAATAGTTTCAACGGAAGATTCACTATTTACTTTTTCCAGAGTTTCATCATAATTTAAACCAAATATATCAGAAAGACCTTTGGCAACAAGTTCTTTTTTTGCTTTAGTTTCTTCATCAGTTTTTCCAGAAATCTTAGCAGGATTTATTGTTATAGTGTCAACTTGTGCACTTATTGCTAGAGCTTTACCTGTTGAATCATAAATGTTTCCTCTCTTAGGACTAAGTATTTGATTTATAGCTTGCTGCTGATATGCTAACTCTTTTAAGTGGTCGCTATCAATAAATTGTAAGTAACCTAATCTAACTAATAAAAGTATAAATATAATTAAAACACATAAAAAAATATATTGTAGTTTTTTTGTGCAAATTAGATTTTTACTGTTAAAATCTTTATTTAAGTTGATAATATTGTTATCATTAGTTTCTTGTTTTGAATTAATTTTACTATTAATTGTATCACTAGCAGTATCATTATAAGATTTTTGGCTAGAATTAAATTGATTGTTATTGATTTTATTTTTTGTTTTTTTAATTCTAATATCAGTCTTTGTGTTTTTTGACTTTTTATTATTTATATTTTTATATTTTTGATTTTTTTTGTTTTTAATATTTTTTTTATCCATAAATCACGCCTCTTTTGTTAATTTTGCAATTACATTTTATATTAAAAATAGGGAAAAAGCAATAAAAATA
>CATYUF010000088.1 GCA_958413095.1 uncultured Clostridium sp. | reverse complement strand
AAAAGCCTTTTGAAATATGATAACGTGCACTACCTCTATAAATATTCATAATTACCACACCTCTACTGCAATAATATTATATTTTTGGGAAATAGTCAAACCTAAATCTTTGTAAAAAATATCACTTAAATAAAACAAGTTATTATTTCCTTATATAGTTTTAATTAATTAAAGAAATAACAACTTGTTTATATTATTTTTTATATGATTTTCTATCGTATCTATCAGAAGGGTGTGTTTTCTTAAAGTTTTTATCATATCTATCGAAAAATTTTTCATATTGTTTTTTAGTTATTTCACCACTTCTTAATTTTTCTTTGTTTTCTTTATATTCTTTCATATATTTAGGTAATTCTGTTTCTTTGTATTCCTCATTATTTCTGAAACGATTATATAATGTGTGATGCAATTGCTTTGTACTTTCTATATTTTGATTTTTATTTTCTTGTTGACCTATCTCAAAACAATATCTTATTTTTCTAGCTTTATACTTTGGGTCAATTCTTTTACAAAAAATTTCACTATTTTTGGTATCAGTTATAAAATATCTTCCACAATTTTTACATTTATGTATTTCTCTGTTATCTAAATATAAGTGATATTTAGTAACTGCATAAAGTTCTAATAAAGTTGTAACATAATATTCATATATAAAAGGAATTGATTTTGGAGTTTTCAATTTTTCTCCATAATGATTTTCTGTAATTTCTTTATATTTTATTTGTACTCTTGGCAACTCTGTTTTAGAAGAATAAAAACTTTTGAAAATATCTGTAACAGAATCACTTTGAGCACAGCTTACATTAGTTTCAGATTTTATATTATCTATATCTGATATAAGTGAACTTATAAAAATAATAACAATATCGTATAGAAAACTATTACTATTTTCATTAGCACTACCTTTTAAATATTTTCGCATAATATTGTAAAAAGCATTCTTAGGTTGTTCAAATTGATATTTATATAAAATATTGTATTTTTCTGTTCTATATAGTTCACTACCTATATAAAAATAGATAGTTTGTAAGTCAACTATAAACTTATATATGCTATTATTAATAAAAACTGCATTGTTTCCTATTAATTTTTCTATATCTTTCATTAACATTTCTAAGTTATCTACAACAGCACTTGAAAATAAAAAATGTATATTAAGTTTTTTATTTGGTCTATTTTCTAAAATATCTATAATTAATGAACATTGTCCTGAAAAACCTAATTTTTCTTCTATATCTAATGAATATACTTCTTTTAGAAAATTATATATTAATTTATATTCTTTATTTTCACTCAATTTTATTTGTTCTATAATTTCCTTACTACTGACAAATTTATTTTCTTTAAACATATAATATTCTGCTTTTTCATTAATTTTACTATCTATTTTATAATATAGTTCTAACACAGAGTCTTTATTTAGTTTATCTAATCCATATTTCTTCTTTATTTCTATAACTTGATTATATAATTCTTCAAGTATTTTAGGGTGAATTTCTTTAATTCGTAATTTATATTCTTGAAACAATTTCTTTAAAGTATTACTAGCATTTAAAATGTTTACTATACTTGTTCCTATTATTGAGTCTGTTTTTCCTTTTCTCTTTTCTTCCCATAAGTCAGTAATTGTAATTTCTTCGTAATCTGTTTCTATATCTTTTGCAATTTCATTTAATGTAGGTGTATGTTTGTAAATTGTTTCTTTTCCACTCTTTGATTTTCCCATTTCAAAAACTATTTTACAATCTCTTTGTTTCTTTTTATAGAAAATATCTGAATAGTCCAAAAATTTTTCTTCCATATCTTACCTCCTATTTTTCTTATTATATCAGTAAATATATAAAATGTTAATAGTTACTTTTGAAATAATTTATATTTTTTATACAACTATTAAAATAAAGGTTTTATAATGATTATAGTGATAAACAAAAACCGCGGTCAATATCACAAAATAAGTTATTACTTCTGTAAAGATACTAGTTAATTATAGAAATAATAACTTGAAGTGATACACGTTGTTAAAGCGTTAAATAATTTTTCTATATTAAGGGTGTAACAACGTGGGAAAGGAGAGGGTTAAAATTGAGGGTAATAATAATCTAACAGTAAAGAAAGTTCCTTATACTAAACCAACAGCTAATAAACGAACAACAATGAAGTTTCTAAAAAATGGTATGGTAAAAATTAAAGTTACAAAAGCTAACTTTCAACACTTATCACACATTAGAAGATTTAGAAGAATAGACAAAAATACTATATTAGATATGGCAACTGGTGAATTGATAGAAAGAAAAGTCAATTCAACTGGTATAAGGAAAAAATCTTCTCTATATAAATCAAGGTATGAACTTAACGAACTTTTACTCAATAATTATTATGGAGAAGAAAGCGAAATGCTGGTTACATTACTATATGAAATACCATTTGCAGAAATAAAAAACCCATATAACGATTTAAGATACTTCATAGATAAACTACAAAGAAGAATCGGAAAAGTAGGTTATGTAGCAGTTAAACAATTTACTAATAATGGTTACTTATATTATGAGGTTTGGCTAAAAAAGATAGATAGTTCAAAACTAGATATAGATGTAGAAATGTTGTCAAGTATATGGAAATATGGAAAAGTCATGGTGCAGAAAATTGATGACCTTATGGAATTAGCAGACTATGTAAGAAATGGACAAGCACTTGAAAACTTTCCAACTGATATAAGATTATATTCATACTCAACGAAAATACTTGATAAACCTAAAAAATATGTAACATATTATGCAAATGCTCAAAAGATTTTACAACAAGAAAATGCTAAAAAGGTTAGTAGTGTAACTGAAAGCTTTCTAAATAAATATAGAATTGAAGTACAAAGAATCAATTATGAAACTTATGTACTAGGGGGTGATATTACTATGAATATTGACTTTTCAAGAGTGCCACCAGATATAGCAACAAGTATTTTATCAGATACTATGAATTTATTACAAGAAACATATTCACAGGTTAAGTATTCTGATAATGATAAATTGCTAATAAATAATACTTTTAAAATGGCTTTTAATCATATAAGAAATATGGAAAGTTTTCATGAAAATAAAGAAAAATAAAAATATATAATTAGAAAGGAATATTAAAAATGAAAAATTTAAAAGAAAAATTTTATAAAGAAATTTATGGAGAGGAAAAAGTAATAACTATAAAAGATAAACAACTGTGCGAATTGAAAGAAAAAGTAAGCTTTTTAAATCATACATTTTCGACTTTTGAGAATATGAAAAACAATTTATTGTTGAAGGAAATATTGAACTCCAAAGAAACTAACAAAGAATATATAAATTCTTATAAGACAATTTCAAGCCTTTCGATGTCAAATATGGAAAATGTTATAACTAGAGCTTATCTTGATAGTATAGGAACAATTTTTTCATTAGATACTGATTGCTTTCCTAAAATGTTAACAATAATAAAAAATCAACTTTGTACTATTATAGATTTATTAAATACTTCTAATGATACATTCAATATTAGAAAGAATTTATTTAATTTAAATTTTAGCTTTGGTACTTTGTGGCTACTCATAAGTTGCACAAAAAGTTATTGCAACAAAAATAATCTAAAAACACAATTTAAAATGCTGAATATAGGAATACAAATGTTTTTTGAAAAATCATCAGAACTTTTAGAATTGTATTTAAAATACGAAAAAGAGGTGGGAGTAAATGGAAGATAAAAAAGAGGCAATAATAGCTCGTTATAAACAACATATTTCAGAAATAGAGGAAATCATTGATAAGGTTGATAATGATAAGGTTTTAAATAGACATCAAAGGACTCGACTTATAACTTTCTTAGAAAAAGCAACCTATCATTGTAAAGGTATGATAAGGACATTAGATGGCACTTATCATAAGGAATAGAGAGGAGATTTTAAGTATGAAAAATAATGAAATTTTATCATATAGTTTTGGCACTAAATACGCATATATGCCAAAAGATGTTAAACATACATTGAATCAAATGTATAATGACAGGTTAAAAACCAAAAGGAAGAAAAGAAAAGTTTTTAATAAAAGAAAAAGAAGGCACAAAGATTTTACTAATCATATACATAATATGAAAAGTAGTTATGGAAAAAGGAATATTAGAGATACAAAGGAAGAAAAATAATAAACTAAATTAATATGAAAGGTGGTGATTTACAATGAAAACTAAGAGAGAACTTGCAATAAGTAGCAGTATTAGACAATTACATATTATGCAGGAAGAATTTATGTCTAATAAAAGTTTAGACTTAGACAGTAGAATAAATGTTGTCAAATACTTAGAAGAAGTAAAAAAT
>CATYUF010000087.1 GCA_958413095.1 uncultured Clostridium sp. | reverse complement strand
AAAATGGATTATACAAAAATACAAGAAAAAATGGAAAAAACAATAAATAATTTTGCAGAAAGATTATCAGAAATAAGAGCTGGAAGAGCAAATCCAGCAATATTAAATAAAGTAAAAATAGATTATTATGGAACACCAACACCAATTAATCAAATGGCAGGAATATCAGTTCCAGAAGCTAGATTAATAGTAATTCAACCATGGGATGTAAGTGTTTTAAAAGATATAGAAAAAGCAATTTTAGCATCAGATATAGGAATTAACCCAAATAATGATGGAAAGGTAATAAGACTAGCTTTTCCTGAATTAAATGAAGAAAGAAGAAAAGAATTAGTAAAAGATATAAAGAAAATGGCAGAAGAAGCTAAAGTAGCTGTAAGAGGAGCTAGAAGAGATGGAATAGAAGCAGCAAAAGCAGAACAAAAAGAAGGTAATATGACAGAAGATGAATTAAAACAAGCAGAAAATGAAATTCAAAAACTTACAGACAAAAATGTAGAAGAAATTGATAAAATATTAGCAAATAAAGAAAAAGAAATAATGTCAGTATAAAAATTTGAAAATATGACAAGTAATATCTGAAGTTTATAAATAATTAATTCTAAAACCAACGATTTATATTTTTGTTAAACTATAACCTTGAAGGGGAACGATAGAAAAATGGAATTTAAACAAAAGTTGCTAGAATATCAAGAAATAATAAATGAAGAATTAGAAAAAAATATAATAAAACAAGATTGCTTAGAAAAGACTTTAAATTCTTCAGTAGAATATAGCTTACTAGCAGGAGGAAAAAGGCTTAGACCAATTTTAATATTAGCTTCATACGAATTATTTAAAAATGATGTAGAAAAATGTATGCCATATGCAGTTGCATTAGAAATGGTACATAATTTTTCATTAATACATGATGACTTACCAGGAATTGATAATGATGATTTTAGACATGGAAAATTAACAAATCATAAGCAATTTAATGAAGCAACAGCAATTTTAGCAGGAGATAAATTATTAAATAATAGTTATAAAATTATAAGTGAAGATTTACTAAAAACAGCATCAGAACAAGAGCTAAAAACAAAAATGAAAATATTCAATGAATTTTCAGTAGCAATAGATAAAATGATTATTGGAGAATATGTAGATACTGAGTATGAAGGAAAAGAAATAACAGCAAAAGATTTGGAGTTTATACATGAAAATAAAACAGGTGCATTTTTAATATTAAGTGTTAGAATAGGTGCAATGCTTGCAAATGCAAGTGACAAAGATTTAGAAAAACTAACTAATTATGCTAAAAAAATAGGTCTAGCATTTCAAGTAAAAGATGATATTTTATCAGAAGAAGGAAATGAAAAAATCTTAGGAAAACCAGTAGGAAATGATAAAAAATTAAAAAAATGTACTTATGTATCTAAATATGGTTTAAATAAGGCAAAAGAAATATTAAATCAAATTATTGAAGATAGCATAAATGAAATAAATGAGTATGGAGAAAGAGCAGAATTTTTAATAGAATTGTCAAAATATATAGCAAATAGAGATAAATAAAGAAACTTGATAACAAAAAACAATCGTTTAAATAAAAATTGAAAATTATTTTTATCAAAACTTTAAGCATAATAAAGGTTGAATAATATCTAAAATTCATAATTATTCATTCTGATTGTGCTTTGAAATGGAAGGAAATATAGAAAAATGAAATTCGATAAAGAGCATATGCCTAAACATATAGCGATAATAATGGATGGAAATAGAAGATGGGCAAGAGCAAAAGGAAAGCCAGTTAGTTTTGGTCATAAAGAGGGAGCAAAAACATTAGAAAATATAGTAAGATATGCAAATAAAATTGGATTAGAATATATAACTGTATATGCATTCTCAACAGAAAATTGGAAAAGAGCAGAAGATGAGGTAAAAGCCTTAATGATGCTTTTACAAAATTACTTAGATGAGTATTCAAAAAGAGCAGATACAGAAAATATAAGAGTAAAAATATTAGGAGATATTTCAGCACTATCAGATGGAATGCAAAAAAGTATAAATAAATGTATGGAAAGAACGAAAGAGAATACAGGAGTGACATTTAATATTGCATTAAATTATGGTGGAAGAGATGAAATATTAAAAGCAATTAAACAAATAGCTAAAGAAGTTAAAGAAGAAAAAATAGAAATAGAAGACATAACAGAAGAAAAGGTATCAGATAGCTTATATACAAAAGGTGACCCTGACCCAGATTTGTTAATTAGAACAAGTGGAGAACTAAGATTAAGCAATTTCTTACCATGGCAATTAGTATATTCTGAGTTTTTATTTATTGATAAAAATTGGCCAGATTTCAATGAAGAAGATTTAGATAATGCAATTATAGAATATCAAAAAAGAACAAGAAAATTTGGAGCAAATTAAGGAAGAAAGAGGAATAAAGATGGATATAAAAAGATTAACATCAGGACTATTAGGATTTCCATTAGTATTACTAATTTTAATAATAGGAAACAAGTTTGTTGTAGATATAGCCCTAGCAATTATTGCAATATTAGCAATGGATGAATATTTTAATGCAATTTCAAAAATAGCAAAACCTGTAAGATGGATAGGATATTTAAGTTGTATTAGCATAGCACTTATACATATAATGCCACCAGAAACAGCTAATTCAGCAGCAATACTTGCAATACCTACAATATTATTAATATTATTTGCACAAGTAATTGCAACAGAAATGAAAACAAGTTTTAAAGATATTGCATATACTTTTATAGGCATAATATATGTAGTTTTGTGTATAATGTTTATAGCTAAGATAAATGGAATGCAAAATGGAAATATTTTAATATGGTATGCAATAATAGCAGCTTGGGGAACAGATATATTTGCATATTTTGTAGGGAAGGCGATAGGAAAACATAAATTTAGCAAAATAAGTCCTAAAAAGTCAATAGAAGGTTGCATAGGAGGGACAATAGGTTCTATTTTGCTAATGTTATTATATACATATGTAGCAAATAAATATTGGGGAATGAATTATTCATATTTATTTATTGTAGGAATAGGAATTATATTAAGTTTTATAGGTCAAATTGGAGATTTTGCGGCTTCAACAATAAAAAGATATGTTGATATAAAAGATTATAGTAATTTAATACCAGGACATGGTGGAATGTTAGATAGAATAGATAGTTTAATGTTTATAGCACCATTTGCATATATATTATTAACATTTATCTAAAAACTATTAGTTAGCCATAAGGCTTAGTAGGAGGCAAGATTGATAACATTTATAATATCAGCAATAAAAATTATATTTTTATTAGGATTTTTAATATTTATACATGAACTAGGACATTTTTTAGTTGCAAAACTTTGCAAGGTAAAAGTAAATGAATTTGCAATAGGATTTGGACCACAAATATGGCAAAAGCAAGGAAAAGAAACTAAATATGCAATACGAGCATTACCACTTCGGTGGTTTTGTTAGTATGGAAGGAGAAGATGAAAGGTCTGAAGATAAAAGAGCTTTTTCAAATGCTAGTATTCCAAAAAGAATAGCAATTTGCTTAGCAGGAGCAATTGTAAATATTATTTTTGGATTAGCTATATATTTTGTAGTTGTAGCAAATTCAGGTGTATACGTATCAAATGAAGTAGATTCAATAATTGATGGATATGCAGCTGAACAAATTGGGTTACAAAGTGGAGATAAAATTGTAGAAATAAATGAGAAAAAAATAAAGAGTAAATATGACTTAGATAAAATAATGAATAAGTCAAATGGCGAAGAATTAAATATAAAAGTAGAAAGAAATAATGAGATGCTTGATTTTAAAGTAAAGCCAACAGAAGTAAAAAATCGAGTAACTCGGAATGTATTTAGATGAAAAATGTCAAGTAATAGCAGTGGAAAAAGGAAGTAGTAGTGAAAGACAAGGAATAAAAGCAAATGATGTAATATTAAAAATAAATAATGAAGAAACAAATCAAGATTCAAATAAGGTCTTAGATATTTTGCAACAAAAAGGATTGGGAACAATGTTATTAACTGTAAAAAGAGGAAATGAGGAGATAAAAATAGAGTTAACTCCAGATTATATTTCTTTTTACTATATAGGAGTTAATATGAAAAAAGTACCAGATACATTTTGGAATAGGTGTATATATGGTGCAATGGAAACTAAAGAATTTGCTTTTTCAATATTAGATAATGTCAAAAAGCTATTTACAGGTGGAGTTGGAATAAATCAAATGATGGGACCAGTAGGAATATCAGAAGCAGTAGCTAAAACTAGTGGATGGCAAGATTTTATCTATATGATGGCATTGATTTCATTATCATTGGGAGTTACTAATTTATTGCCTATACCAGCTTTGGATGGTGGTAAAATTTTGATTTTGTTGATAGAAGCCATAAGAAGAAGGCCTATGAAACAGGAGACAGAAATAAATATTCAATTACTTGGTTTTTCAATTTTGATAGCATTATCAATTTATGTGACCTATAATGATATTTTGAGGATTTTTTGATGGTTATTTGATTTTTATAAGTAGAGGAATGAGTAGAGGCTCTGAAATACTGTTAAGTGATGGTATTTTGGAGTCATTTTATATTTTAATATTTTTTAATTGACTAAAGAATTTCTAAATGCTATAATGAGAGTATCGAAAAAAAGAAAATAAAATCGAATAATA
>CATYUF010000086.1 GCA_958413095.1 uncultured Clostridium sp. | reverse complement strand
CCCTTTTTTATTATTCCTTCATCTCCTGTTATTGCTGCTATTGATATTCCTGCTAGTATTATTAACACTATTATTGTTATTACTAGTGCAATCATTGTTATTCCTCGTTCTTTTCCTAAACTTTTTTTGTTCATTTTCTCTTATTTTTCTCCTTTCAAATTATTGTCGTTAATTAATTTAAAAAAGATAGCAACAAAAACCTGTATTTCTACAAGCTTTTATTACTATCTTTTCTATTTCCATTTTTATCTTTTTTAAAAATATAATGTGTATATATACTCTCTCAAAGCTTCCAGCGATTTTCATATTTTTTCCTCAGTTCATTTAATTTTACTTTTAAAATTTAACATATCATACATTCATTATATTTATTTCTTACAGCTTTGTCAACATCATATATATTTCATTTATATTACATTAATTAAAATTTTATAATCTAAATTATTATCATTTATTCTTCTATTTTCTTTATTATATCAATTTCGTTATTTGGAACTTTTACTTCTTCTCCTGTTTTCATATTCTTAATTGTAACTACATTTTCCTTTATTTCATCTTCTCCTATAACTATTACATATGGAATTTCCAATTTATCTGCATATTTAAATTTTGCTTTTATTTTCTTTTCATTCAAGTATATTTCTGTATTTATTCCAGCATTTCTAAGCTTTGTTGCAAGTTTTATTGGCTCTTTTAAATCTTCTACCATAGGAATTATTAATATTTCAGAAACTGACTTTTTGTCTGCTTTTATTATATTTAACTCATTTAGTTTTGAAAATAGCCTTGTTAAACCTATTGAAACACCAACCCCTGGTAAGTTTTTGTTAGTGTAATATTCTGCTAAATTTTCATATCTTCCTCCAGAACAAACACTTCCTAATTCTCTATAATCATTCAAAAATGTTTCATATACTGTTCCTGTATAATAGTCTAAGCCTCTTGCAATTGTTAAATCAACATTAAAGTTTTCTTCTGGTACTCCAAATAATCTTACATTTTCTATTACTGTCTTTAACTCTCTTACACCTTGATTAAAAATCTCATTTTGTATGCCTAAGTCTTCTAGTTTTTCTATTTTTTCATCTGATGTCCCTTGAATTTCTATAAAATCAATTATTTTTTGTATTTGCTCTTTGTTTAAACCTATTTTCTCAAATTCTTCTATTACACTATTTTTTCCTATTTTTTCTATTTTATCAATTATTCTTAGTATTTCTTCTGAATTTTCTTTTTGTTCTATACTTTCAAAAATCCCATTTAAAATTCTTCTATTATTAATTCTTATTGTAAAATCTTTGAAACCCAAATCTCTAAATATTGTATAAATAATACTTGGAATTTCTGCATCGTTTATTAAACCTAATTCTCCATCTCCAATTATATCTATATCACATTGATAAAATTCTCTATACCTTCCTTTTTGTGCTCTTTCACCTCTATAAACTTTTCCAATTTGATATCTTCTAAAAGGAAAGCTTAAATTCCCATAATTTTTTGCAACATATTTAGCTAGTGGCACTGTTAAATCAAATCTTAAAGCTAAATCTGTATCACCTTTTTGAAATCTATATATTTGTTTTTCTGTCTCTCCTCCTGCTTTTGCTAATAATATTTCAGCTAATTCTACTACTGGAGTATCTATTGGTAAAAAACCAAACTTTTTATAAGTTTTTTCTATCGTTTCCTTAATTTGATTAAATAATATTTGTTCATTTGGTAATAATTCCATAAATCCTGCTAAAGTTCTTGGCTCTATTTTATTCATTATATCACATCCTATTCTAAAGTGATTTTGGGGTCGGAGACAAAAATCATTATCTCCCAAAATCACTTTTATCTTATTTTAAAATTTTTATATTTTCCAAATTTCCACTTAAAATTCTGAAATGATTTTTGTCTCCGACCCCAAAATCACCTGACCTCAAAATCACCAACTGTTTGGTTTTAATTCTAAGTAAATTGGCTTTTCATCTTTTAACATTGTCGCTCTTCCATGTCCTGGATATACTATTGTATTTTCTGGTAAGTTTAATAACTTATTAGTTATTGAGTCCATTATTTCTTCTATACTTGAGGTTGGTAAATCAGTTCTTCCCCAAGTTCCTTTAAATATTGTGTCTCCTGAAAATAGACATCCTTCTTTTTCACAATATAGACTTGTTGAACCTTTTGTATGACCTGGTGTATGGAGCACTTTAAATTGTAAGTTTCCTAAATGTAATAAATCTTCATCATCTATTCTTGAATCTGCTTCTAATGTTATCTCTGGAATATCTATTATTCTTGATAAGTTAATATTTGGATTATTAAGACCTTCACTATCAAATCTGTGTATTAATATTTTTCCTCCACATCTTTTCTGCAATTCTGATACACCTACTATATGATCACCATGACAATGGGTTAAGTATATGTATTTTAAATTGCCACCCAAAATTTTAATAAGTTCCTCAATTTTTTGTACTTCTCCTGCTGGATCGATTACCATTGTTTCTTTACTTTCTTCATCAAATATTATGTAACAATTAGTTGGATCTCCCATCCAAGTTTTAATCTTTAGTTCTTTTAAAATCATTTTTCTTTTTCACTCTTTCCTTTTTATTCTTTACTTTAGTTTTTTCTTACTTTTTTGTTTGATTTTAGTTCTTTTCCACATATCTTTTATTTATTCAAGTTATTTGCAAATTTCTATTTCTTCCTTTTTACTTCATATACACTATCTACTTTTCTTACTGCTCTTAAAACTTTATTTAATTCTGTCAAATTTTCTAGCTCTAGTGTTATATTAATTATTGCAATTCTCTCCTTTGTAGTTTTTGTATTCACTCCTAATATATTAGCTTTTGTTGTTCCTAGTTCTTTTAAAATATCTACTAATAAACCTGTTCTATCGTTTGAAAATACTTCTACTTCTGCTTGATATGATGCTTTTTCTTCTTCATACCATTCAACATCTATCATTCTATTTTCTTCTGATATCAAATCTTTTACATTTATACAGTCTTTGCGATGTACTGACACGCCTCTTCCTTTTGTGATATATCCTACTATCTCGTCTCCTGGAAGTGGATTACAACATTTAGAAAGTTTGACCAGACAATTATCTATTCCTTTCACTATAATTCCTGAATTTGATGGCTTTATTTTTCTTTGTTTCGCTTTTTTTAGCTCTTCTATTTTTTGTTCAATATCTTCCTCTTGATGTTCTTTTCTATATTCTTGCAACATTCTTGCAATTACTTTTACTGATGAATTTGCTCCAAAACCAACTGCTGCATACATTTCTTCTATTGTCTTATATTTATATTTTTCTAGCATTGGTTCTATATATTCAGGCTTAAATAAATCAGAATGTGTAAATCCAATTCTTTTTAACTCTTTTTCTATTAATTCTTTTCCCTTTTCTATATTTTCCGTTTTTTGAGCTTTCTTAAACCAACTTTTTATCTTATTTTTTGCCCCTGAGCTTTTTACAAATTTAAGCCAATCTCTACTTGGTCCTTTTGAATTTTCAGAAGTTATTATTTCTACTATGTCACCACTATTTAATGGAGTTATTATTGGCATCATTTTACTGTTTATTTTGCAACCTGTCATTTTATTTCCAATTTCAGCATGTATATTATATGCAAAATCAATTGGTGTTGCACCTCTAGGTAATACTTTGATTGCTCCTTTAGGTGTAAACACATATACTTCATCTTCAAATAATTCTGTTTTTAATGTATTTAAAAACTCTTGTGGGTCTTGTAATTCTTTTTGCCATTCTAAAGTTTCTCTTAGCCATGCTAATTTATCCTCTTCTACTTTTACTGATTGTTTTCTTCCAAAATAACTAGCTTCTTTATATGCCCAATGTGCAGCTATACCAAACTCAGCTATTCTATGCATTTCCCAAGTACGAATTTGTACTTCAAATGGTGTTCCCTTTTCTCCTAAAAGCGTTGTATGTATAGATTGATACATATTTGGTTTTGGAACAGCTATATAATCCTTAAATCTTCCTGGCATAGGACTATATAACTCATGGACAACTCCTAAAGCTGCATAACAATCTTTTACTGAATTTACTAATATTCGTAATGCGAATAAATCATATATTTGATCTAAGGTTTTATTGTCTCTTTTCATTTTTCTGTATATACTATATAAGTGCTTTGCTCTTCCTGTTACTTCTGCATCTATTTTTTGCTTTTTTAAAGCTACTCGTATATCATCCATTATTTTATCAATGAACTTTGTTCTTTCTTCTCTTTTTTTATTTATACCTTCCACAAGTTCATGATATTCTTCTGGTTCTAAATACTTAAATGATAAATCTTCTAATTCCCATTTTAATGAGTATATACCTAGTCTATTAGCAAGTGGTGCATACAAATCTCTTGTTTCTCTTGCATTTGCAATTTGTCTTTCCCTTTTTAAGTATTTCAAAGTTCTCATATTATGAAGTCTATCTGCAAGTTTTATAAGTATTACTCTTATATCTTTTCCCATTGCAAGAAACATTTTTCTATAATCTTCTACTTGTTGCTCTTCTACTGTTGCAAATTGTATTTTACTAAGTTTAGTTACTCCTGCAACCATATCTGCTATTTCATCGCTAAATTCTTTTCTTAAATCTGCATCTGTCACATCAGTATCTTCTACAACATCATGCAATAATGCTGCACAAATTGTACTGTCATCTAGTCCTATATCAGCTAAAATATATGCAACATTTAGAGGGTGTATAATATATGGTTCTCCTGACCCTCTTTTTTGTTCTTTATGCTTTTCATTAGCTAGATTATATGCTTTCATTATTAATTTTGTATCTACTCTTCTTGAATGTTCTTTTCTCTTTGCTATTACATCTTGTATTTTTATTTCTTTATTTTCTTGCATTTCAACACCCTCTTTGATTTTTT
>CATYUF010000085.1 GCA_958413095.1 uncultured Clostridium sp. | reverse complement strand
ATATAAAAGGAGAAAAAATAATGGATGAAAATTTATGTGAAATTACTATAATTCATGAAGATGTAGTAAAAGAAGTGAAAAAAATAATGCCAAAAGATGATGAAATATATGACTTAGCAGAGTTTTTCAAAGTATTTGCAGATTCTACAAGGATGAAAATGATATATGCTTTAATGGAAAATGAGTTATGCGTATGTGATTTAGCAAATATAGTAAATACAACTCAATCAGCAATTTCACATCAACTAAAAATATTAAGACAATCAAAATTAGTTAAATTTAGAAAAGAAGGAAAAGTAGTATATTATAGCTTAGATGATGAACATATAAGCCAAATAGTAAAGAAAGGTCGTGAGCATATTGAAGAGTTATAGATATAAGCTAGAAGGACTTGATTGTGCAAATTGTGCTAAAAAAGTTGAAGAAAAATTAGCAAGTACAGATGGATTTGAAAATGTAAATGTTAATTTTTCAACTTTAAAATTATCATTTAGAACAGAAAAATACGAAAATGACAAAAACTTAAAAAATATAGTTGAAGAAATTGTAAGAAAAGTAGAACCAGATGTAAATGTTATAGAAAATTCAAACAAAGAAATAAACGAAAAATCAGAAAGAAGTAATGTAGATATTATTAGAATAATTATTGGAGTTTTAGTTTATTTTCTAGGAATGAAATCAAACTTAGGAAAAGGATTTTCATTAATATTTTTAGTTATTTCTTTAGTAATATTACTTTATAAAATAGTACCAAAAGCAATAAAACAAATAGTAAAAAATAAATCTTTAGATGAAAATGCATTAATAGCAATATCAGCAATAGGTGCATGTTTTGTAGATAAAGCAATGGAAGGAATAATGGTTATAACATTATATGAAATAGGAAAAATATTAGAGGCAAAAGCAATAAGTAAAACACGAAATTCAATTTCAAGTTTAATGGATATAAGACCAGAATATGCAAATATAAAAGATAAAGAAGAAATAAAGAAAGTAAACCCAGAAGAAGTAAAAATAGGAGATATAATAGTAATAAAAAGTGGAGAAAAAATTCCATTAGATGGAATTATTATAAAAGGAGAAGCTCAAATAGATAACTCAGCTTTAACAGGAGAAAGTGAGTTAATAAATGCAAAAGAAGCTTCAAAAGTGCTATCAGGTGGAATCAATGTTCAAGGATTAATAGAAGTGAAAGTTGAAAAATTATATGAAGATAGTACAGTAAGTCAAATTTTAAATTTAGTAGAAAATGCAACAGATAAAAAAGCAAAGACAGAAAATTTTGTTTCAAAAGCTGCAAAAATTTATACACCAATAGTTTTAGGGTTATCAATACTTGTAGCAATATTTATGCCAATATTTTTCAAAGAAGTAACATATCAAGAAAGTATATATAAAGCATTAATATTTTTAGTAATATCATGTCCTTGCTCAATAGCAATATCAGTACCATTAAGTTATTTTAGTGGAATAGGTAAGGCTTCTAAAAGAGGAATTTTAGTAAAAGGAAGTGATTACTTAGACAGTTTAAAAGACATTAAACAAATAGTATTTGACAAAACAGGAACAATAACAACAGGAAATTTTAAAGTAAATGAAATTAAGTCATTTAATGAAAAATATAATGAAAAAGAAATTTTAAAATACTTTGCAATGGGAGAAAGCTATTCAAATCATCCAATAGCAAAATCAATATTAAATGAAGTAAAAAATGAGGATATAGATATAAAACAAGTAAGAGAATTTGAAGAAATTGCAGGTAAAGGTCTAAAATATAAAATAGAAGATAAAGAAGTTATTATTGGAAATAAAAAAATGATAAATGATAGCGAAATTACTTCAAATCAAGAAGAAGGAACTATATTGTTTTTGAAGGTTAATGGCGAAATAGTTGGAAGTATTAAATTAATAGATGAAATAAAACCAGATGTAAAAATAACAATTAAGAAACTAAGTAATTTAGGAATAAAAACAAAAATGTTTACAGGAGATAAAAAAGAAATTGCACAAAAAATAGCAAAAGAAGTAGGAATAAAAGAAGTTAAATATGAAATGTTACCACAAAATAAATATGAAGAATTAGAAAAAGTTTTGCAAAACAAAAAATCAAATGAAAAGGTAGCATATGTAGGAGATGGAATTAATGATAGCCCAGTATTAGCGAGAGCAGATATTGGAATATCAATGGGTGGAGTAGGCTCTAGCTCAGCAATAGAAGCTTCAGATATTGTAATAATGACAGATGAATTATCAAAAGTTATAGAAGGTATTGAAATTTCTAAAAAGACTAATAAAATAATAATGCAAAATTTGATTGTATCAATAGGAATAAAATTATTGGTTTTTGCATTAACTCTATTTGGACTTTCAGATATGTGGGAAGCAGTATTTGCAGATGTGGGTGTAACATTAATTACAGTATTTAATACATTGAGGATTTTGAGATAAGATTTAAATGATATAAAAATAATGAAAAAGATTATAAGGATTTGTATAATAGATTTCTTAAAAGGTGTTGATTAATCGAATAAAAGTGTGAATTCAAAAGAATACAATGAAATGGTCAAAAAATGCACAAGGGAATAGTCAAAATCTGCACAATGAAATGGTCAAAAAATGCACAACGAAATAGTCAAAATTTGCACAATAACATTGAAAAAAATAAAAAAATATGTTATGCTATATAAAGAGGTGAGAATTATGAAGTTAACAAAAAAAGGTTATATGCCTAGATTAATAGATAAAATAATAGAAGAAAATTTAGAAGTTTTTGGTGCAATTAGTATTGAAGGACCAAAGTGGTGTGGAAAGACTTGGACAGCTCTAAATCATTCAAAAAGTGTAACATATTTAAATAATACAGCAGATAATTTCAGGGAAAAACATTTAGCAGAAATGGATGTAAACTTAATTTTAGATAAAGATAAGCCTGAACTTATTGATGAATGGCAAGAAGTACCTGCAATATGGGATGCAGTTAGATTTAAGTGTGACCAAGACAACGAAAAAGGAAAATATATTTTAACTGGTTCGAGTGTTCCAGTAAGTGATAAAATACATCATTCAGGAGCAGGTAGAATTTGCAAAATGAAAATGTATACAATGTCTTTATATGAATCAGGAGATTCTAGTGGAGATGTTTCCTTGAAAGATTTGTTTGAAAATAAAGTAAAAAATAAATTAGTAAAAAAGGTAGAATTAAAAAGGCTAGCAGAACTAATTGTAAGAGGTGGATGGCCTGAAACTATTAATATTAGCATAGCGGGAGCTATGAAAATTGCTAGAAGTTATATTCAAGCAGTACTAGATAAAGATATAATTGATATAGATGGAGTAAATAGAGATAAACAAAAAATGGAAATGCTATTAAGATCTCTTGCAAGAAATGAAAGTACTATTTCAGCGAATAATGTATTAATGAAAGATATTGATAACAATGTTACAGAAGAAGATGTTACAATAAGCAGAAACACAGTTACAGACTATCTGAATGTATTAAATAGATTACATTTAATTGAAAATCAAAATTCTTTCATGTATAAAATACGTTCAAGATTAAATGTGGGAAAAAATCCTAAAAGACATTTTGTAGATCCATCATTAGGATGTGCAATTTTAAATATTACTCCAGAAAAATTGATGAATGATTTAGAAACAATGGGCTTATATTTTGAAGCTTTATGTGAAAGAGATTTAAAAATATATGCAGAAAGCATAGGTGCCAACTTATACCATTATAGAGAAAATGATACGGGAATAGAAGTAGATGCAATAGTAGAAATTGCTGATGGAGAATATGGTGCAATAGAAATAAAATTAGGTGCAAATAAAGAAGAAGAAGCAGTAGCAAGTTTGAAAAAATTTTATGAATTAGCAGAGGTTAAACCTAAATTTATGTGTGTAATTTGTGGTTTATATGATGCAGTTGTAAAAAGACCGGATGGAATTTATGTACTACCAATTACAGCATTAAAACCATAGTATTAGAGATATATAGTAAGGTAAAAAGATATGAAGAAATAGAAAGATAAAGTAAAAAAATAAGTTTTATACAAAAAATATTAAGAATAACATAAGGAGTTTATAGTGAAAAGTCTAAAAGAAAAAACAAAAGAAAAACTATATGAATTAGCAGACGAAAAATATAAAAAATTCCATACTGCTTTATGCCCAGGAGTGGATAATATTTTAGGAGTACGAGTACCCATACTTAGAAATTATGCAAAAGAACTAAAGAAGGAATATAGCTTAGAATTTTTAATTCAAAATATAGATGACCAATATTATGAAGAAATAATGCTAAAAGGAATGATAATAGGATTAGAAAAGAAAAAAGATTTTGATACAATTAAAGGTTATATAAAAAACTTTGTACCTAAAATAAATAATTGGGCAATATGTGACACGTTTTGTGCAGGATTAAAAATTACTAAAAAATATGAAAAAGAAATGTGGGAATTTATAAAAACATACTTAAAATCAGAAAATGAATTTGAAGTAAGATTTGCAATAGTAATGATTTTAGACTATTATGTAAAAGAAGAATATATATCAGAAAATTTTAAAATATTTGAAAATACAAAAAGCGATAAATATTATATACAAATGGCGGTAGCTTGGGCAATATCAATATGTTTTATAAAATTTTATGATGAAACAAAAGAATTTATGAAAAAATCAAATATTGAGAAATTTACATATAATAAAGCAATACAAAAAGCTATAGAATCATATAGAATTACAGAAGAGCAAAAAGAAGAATTAAGAAAAATGAAAAAGAATATATAAAAAAAAAGAGGTTGCCCTAGATATAAAAATATTTTTATATCTGGGACAACTTCTTTTAAATTTATGTTACTATATAATAGTTTTTACAAATTAGCCACTTAAAATAGTTGATAATTATGATTTTTTTGGATTTTGACTA
>CATYUF010000084.1 GCA_958413095.1 uncultured Clostridium sp. | reverse complement strand
ACCCCAAAATCATTTTTTTAGTTTATATTCCAAACCTGTATTTCTTTTTTTGCTATCTATATTTTGAATCATATAATTAACTACATTGTCATTTCCTACAACTATTAACAATTTTTTAGCTCTAGTTATTCCTGTATATAATAAGTTTCTTGTTAACAATATTGGTGCAGATGGTGGTACTGCCATAATTACTACATCAAATTCACTTCCGCTGTGCTTTGTGTATTGTTATTGCATAACTATGTTCTATTTGGTCTAATTCTGAATAGTCATAATATGCTGTTTTATCATCATCAAATTTTATTTCTACAATTTTGTCTCTTTCACTTATCAATGTTATTGTTCCTATTTCGCCATTAAAAACTCCTTTTCCAACTTCCACATTTCCAAAAGCTGATTCTCTTTCCCAGTCTATATCATAATTATTTTTTACTTGCATTATTCTGTCTCCTACTCTAAATGTTGCTCCCATATTTGATTTTTCTGGTAGGTTTTCTAAGTTTGGATTTAGCTTCTCTTGCAAAGCTTTATTTAGTTCTTTAGTTCCTAATAATCCTTTTTTAGTCGGTGTTAATACTTGTATGCTTTGAAAAAAATCATAATCTCCATAGTTTTTTAACCTTCCTGTACATAGTGATACTATTTGCATTAACATTTTTTCTTGAGAAACTTCTTTTATATAAAAGAAATCTTCCATGGTTTCTTCTGTTATTTCTCCATCTTCTTTTGATAAAAATTTTTCTCCATTATTAACTCTATGTGCATTTAATATAATTTTTGATTTTGCAGCTTGTCTAAAAATCTTATCTAAATGTATTGTCGTTATTTCACTTGAAGATATTAAATCTTTTAAGACATTACCTGGGCCTACTGATGATAACTGGTCACAATCCCCTACTAAAATTAGTTTAGTTCCTTTATATATACATTTTAAAAGGTAGCTCATGACAAACATATCAACCATTGATAACTCATCCACTATTATTAAATCTGCATCTATTGGTGCTCCTTCGTATTCTGATGAACTTTGATAAAAATTATTTTCATCTATTTTTCCTATTTCTAGTAATCTATGTAAGGTTGAAGATTCTTTTCCTGTTGTTTCTGTCATTTTTTTTGCAGCTCTTCCTGTTGGCGCACACAAAACTACTTTGTTTCCTTTTTCTTCATAAATATCAATTATACTTTTTATAATTGTTGTTTTTCCTGTTCCTGGTCCACCAGTTATTATAGTTACATTATTTTCATTTACCAGTTCTATTGATTCTTTTTGTTTTTCAGATAATTCTATATTAGAATTCATTTCTACTTTTTTTAATGCTGCTTTTATATTTTTTATTTTCTTGACATTAGATGATTCTTGAAGTTTTTTTATTCTTATTACAATTTCTTGCTCTGTGTTATAGAAATAACTTAAATAAATCCAATTTCCTGTTCCATCATCTCTTTCTTCTATAACAATTTCATCTTTTGCCTTTAAATTTATTAATGCATCTTCTACATTTTCTGTCATTACATCTAATAAAGCAACAACATATTCAATTAAATTTTCTTTTAAAACACATGCATTTCCATTATATGTTGCTTTTATTAATGAATATTTTACTCCGGCTTTCTATTCTTTTATTATTGTCATAGCTAATTCCTAATTCTAGTGCCATTTGGTCTATTTGCTTGAAGTCTACTCCTCTTGCTATATCTATTAAAATATATGGGTCTGCTTCTATTTGTTCAATAGCATTTATTCCCAAAAGCTTGTATACTTTTTTAGCAAATTCTGCTCCTATTCCAAACTTTTCTAAAAAGCCGACTATTTGCCATACTTCCCAATTTTCAAGAAAACTCTCTGACATTTCTAATGCTTTTGCTTCAGAAATTCCTTTTATTTCTGATAATCTTTTAGGTTCAAATTTAAAAACTTGAATTGTTTCTTCTCCAAATTTTTTTATTATTCTTTTAGCTAATGCTTCTCCTATTCCTTTTACATTTCCATTTGATAAATATTTTTCTAAAGCACTTAATGTTTGGGGCATTAATTTTTCAAAAGTATCAACCTTAAACTGCCTTCCATATTTTTTGTGTTCTACAAAATTTCCTATTACTTTTAAATTATCTCCACTACCTACAAATGGTAAATATCCTACTATTGTTATTAGTTCGTCTTCTGTTTCAAAGTCTGCTATCATATAACTGTTAACTTCATTATAATAAACTATACTTTGAACTTCTCCTATTAATTCCATTAAATTCTCCCTACTTATTTAGTTCTTTCATTGCTTCTCTATATTGTTCCTCATTTGGTGCTTTCCCATGCCAACCAACTTGATTTTCCATATATGAAATACCTTTTCCTTTTATAGTTTTTGCTATTATACTTACTGGTTTTTCCTTGATATTTTTAGCAACATCAAAAGCATCTGCTATTTCTTGAATATTATGTCCATCTATTTTTATTATTTCAAATCCAAAACTTCTAAATTTTTCATCTATTGGATATGAACTCATTACTTCTTCTATTTTGCCATCTATTTGTAAGTTATTATTATCGACTATTACACATAAATTATCTAATTTATATTTAGCTGATGCCATAGCAGCTTCCCAAATTTGCCCTTCTTCTATTTCTCCGTCACCTAATATGCAATATACTCTATAATCCTTTTTGTCCATCTTTCCTGCAATTGCCATTCCATTTGCAGAAGATAGTCCTTGTCCTAAAGAACCTGTTGTCATATCTACACCGGGAATTTTTTTCATATCAGGATGTCCTTGTAAGTAACTATTTATATCTCTAAAAGTTTTTAAATCTTCTACTGGGAAATATCCTCTATGTGCTAATACACTGTATAAAGCTGGTGAACAATGTCCTTTTGACAATACTAATCTGTCTCGTTCTTCCCATTTTGGATTTTTCTCATCTATTTTCATTTCTTTAAAATATAATACTGTTAATATGTCAGCAATTGATAATGAGCCTCCTGGATGTCCTGAATTATGACTATATACTTCTTCTATTATTCCTTTTCTTATTTCTTTTGCCATTTTTTCTAATTCTTGTATACTTTCTAATTTCATTGAAATTTTACCTTCTCTCTTTAAATTATTTTTAAATACTTTGAGAATTATATCATATATTTTATATCTTTTATAGTTTTATTTTTAAATTTATTAATTTTATAAATTTATGATATTTATTTTCGTGTTTTATATGACAGATAGAAAAAAAGATATTAAGTTCACTTCATACTTAATATCTTTTTCAATTTCCTTTTGATTTTAATAATTTTATTTTATGTTTACTATAATAGGATTTATTACATTTTCTAATATATCAATTCTGGATATGCTCCATTATTTCCTTTCCATACTGCTGGTTCTTGTCCTGCATTTAATAAGTTTCCAAATTCCTCTGTTTTCATTTCTTGTTCTTCTTTTCTTTCTATTTTTCCTTCTACGTCTTTTTTACTATATCCTGCTCCTATTTCTGCTGTTCCACTTAGATAATAATTGTTTTCTGTTGTAAGATTTGTTAGTTTGTCATTTCCTATTATTCCTCCTACATTAGTCTTTCCTGATATCTTACCTGTATTATAGGTATTTTTTAGTGTTACTGTTGCATCTTTATATGATGTAAATGCTACTATTCCCCCAGCTGAACCATTTTTAGATATTACTTCTCCTTCATTATAACAATTAGTTATAACTGAATTGCTTTCTGTTCTTGTTCCTCCTACTATTCCTCCTATTTGTGAATTTCCTATTACTTTTCCTGTGTTATAACATTTATTAATATTTCCTCCTGTTGCACCTGATATTCCTCCGACAAAATTACTTTCTCCTACGATTTCTCCACTATTCTTACATTCTTTTATTGTTATTCCAGTGTCAGTATCTCCTGCTATTCCTCCTACAATCATTCCTTTTCCTGTTACTTTTCCTTGATTTTCACTTTTTTCTATATCTCTACGATTCTTACCTGCTATTCCTCCGACTGCTTGGTTTTCTCCCAATATTTCTCCACTATTTTTGCAATCTCTTATTATAGTTTCGTTATCTCCTACTATTCCTCCTATAAGATTTCCTTTCCCTTTCACTTTTCCTACGTTATTACATGATTGCATTTCATTGCAATTCTTACTTGTTCTTCCCGCTATTCCTCCACATTCACTATTTCCCAAACTAACACTTTTTCCATTAGCTATTATTGTTCCTGAATTATTACAATTTGATATTTTTTTATTTACTTGTCCTACTATTCCTCCTACTATTCTATAATCTCCTTCTTTTAATATTACTTGTGTATTATCATTGTGGCAATTTTCTAGTATATCTCCTTTTCCTACTATCCCCCCTGTACAACTTCCACTTATAATATAACTGTCTTTTATTGTTAGATTTTTTATTTCATTTGCTACTCCGAAAAGCCCTGTATAATTCTCTACTTCATCAATATATATTCCTCTTATTGTATAATTATTCCCTTCAAATTTTCCTGAAAATTTATTTACTTTTCCTATTGACTCCCAATTTGTCCCTCTTGTTTTTGTTCCATTCTCTTGTCTTGCTCCTAAGTCTATATTATTTTCTAAGTTTACTATTGTTGTTTCTCCTATACTTAATCCTGCTTTTTCTTCTTCACTTAGTTTTTCATTTACAAAATCTGCAAAGTATTTGAACTCTTCTGGTGTTTTCATGTGCCAGTTTCCTTCACTATCTACTTTTGGTTTTGTTTTACTTACTCCATCCCATATTGCTCTTCCTTCTGCTATTGTTCCATCTTCATATACTGTTAATGTTTGATTTTCTTTTGTTACATAATATGCTTCTGTTATTCCTTCTATTTCTTCTATTTCTTTGTTTCCACTTATTTCTTTTTCTAAGTCTTCTTTTAGAGCTACTTTTTGTCCTAGTTCTTCATCTATTTTTCTTTTTTGCATCATTAGCTTTATCTCTTCTTTTAAACCTTTTACTTCTGTTTCAGTTTTAGCCTTATTTGCTTGTGTTAATATTCCATTATCTCCTGTTAACATTGCTATACTTACTCCTGC
>CATYUF010000083.1 GCA_958413095.1 uncultured Clostridium sp. | reverse complement strand
TATGACAATAAATGACCAATATAAAGCAGGAAAAACAGCAACATATGGAGAAAGTTCAAATCTAAATAGCCATATGATGAAAAATAGTGAATGGGGAGCGACAGTATATTTAGCACATAGTAAATATGGAACAAATAAACAAAAAGTAGAACAAAATAAAAATTCTTCATTCTATACAGGAGGAACAAATACAGTAGAAGAAATATACACAACAAATAAGGCTCAATCAACAACACATAATGCAACGGGAGTATATGATTTAAATGGAGGGGCATGGGAAAGAATGGCATCATATGTCAATAATAAAAATGAAAATTTAGAAACATATGGAGGAACAACAGTAGGAGATATATATGGAGCAACAGAGAAAGAGCAATCAACAAGTACAAAATATAAAACAGTATATAGTTCAGTAAATAATCAAGGAGAAGATTATAAAACAGCAGGAAAGAAGAATAAAGGAGATGCGGTATACGAGACATCAGTATCACAATCTAACGGAACAGGTTCGTGGTTTGATGCATACGTCAACTTTCCTGGCGGGGGCGGTCCGTTCTTCTATCGAGGAGGCAATTACCCTGATGCAGCAGCAGGTACCTTCTGTTTCGATAACAACTATGGCGATGCTTTTGGCTTCATTTCGTTTCGCCCGGTGTTGGCTCCTTAGGGAATGTCAGAAATTTTGTGTAAACTATAAAATACCTCTTATGATATATTTTATATTATATCATAAAAGATATTTTGTTATTGGAGAAAAAATAAATTGTGCGTTATAGCTATTAAAATTAAGTTACTATTTTATTTTTTATGTAAATTGACAAAAAGTCATTGACTTTTTGTCAATTTCGTTATATCATATAACCGTTAAAAATATGTGTTTTTAAATCCTAAGGAGGAGAAATATGGGAGAAGTAATAGTTATAACATCAGGAAAAGGTGGAGTAGGTAAAACAACAACAACAGCAAATTTAGGTTCAAGTTTAGCATTAGAAGGTAAAAAAGTAGCACTTATAGATACAGACATAGGCTTAAGAAATCTAGATGTAGTAATGGGATTAGAAAATAGAATTGTATATGACATTGTAGATGTTGTTGAAGAAAAATGCAAACTAAGACAAGCTTTAATAAAAGATAAAAGATTTAAAGAATTATACCTATTACCAGCTGCTCAAACAAGAGATAAAAGCGCAGTAAATGAAGAACAAATGAGAAAATTAGTAGAAAAATTAAAAGAAGAATTTGACTACATATTAATAGATTGTCCAGCAGGAATTGAACAAGGTTTCAAAAATGCAATAGCAGGAGCAGATAGAGCAATCGTTGTAACAACTGCTGAAATATCAGCAATTAGAGATGCTGATAGAATAATAGGACTATTAGAATCATCAGAAATTAAAAATCCAGAATTAGTTATAAACAGAATAAGACCTAATATGGTAAGAAAAGGTGAAATGATGGATGTTGATGATATAGTAGATTTATTATCAATAGATTTAATAGGTGTTGTTCCAGATGATGAATACATAATAACACAAACAAATAAGGGAGAGCCAGTTATTCAAAACAAAAGAGCTCCATCAGGAAAAGCATATATAGAAATAGCTAAAAGAGTACTTGGAGAAAAAATTGAAGTAACAATACCAGGAAGGGAAAAGGGATTTTTTGCAAGATTAAAAAGATTATTTAGAAAATCATAGTAATAACAAAAGTTGGAGGTAATTTAGACAATGTTTGAAGGCTTAATGAAATTCTTTAGTAAAATGGGAAAAAAAGAGGAAAAAATACCAAATTCAAAAGTAGCTGCAAAAGAAAGATTACATTTAGTTCTTATGCAAGATAGAGCTAATGTTTCAGCAGATTTCTTGGAGTTAATGAAACAAGAAATAATTGATGTTATAAAAAAATATATAGAAGTAGATGAAAGTGCCATTGATGTCAGATTAACAAATAAAGAAAATGACGATGGAACTAATGGGGCTCCAGCTTTATATGCAAATATTCCAATTATTAATATAAAAAATGAAACTAGAAAGATGGAAAAATTGGAAGAAAATAAAGAAGTTTTACAAGTAAAAACAGAGAATGAAAAAGAAGAACTAGAAGAATCAGAGAAGTCAGAAAAACCAGAAGAAACTAAAAAAATAAATGCAGACCAAGCGAAAAATACTGGAAATGAATCTGAAAATGAAGCTTTAGAAAAAAATGATACCGAAGCAAATAATAAAGAAGATAAAAAAGAAGAATTAGGTAAAGATTCAAATAAGTCTGATAAAGAATCAGATAAAGAAAATATGAAACAAACAGAAAAAAGTGAAAAAGTGGAAAAGAAAACCACTAATAAGAAAGAAAAAAAGAAGAAAAGCAAAGAAAACATAAACAAGTAGAAATTAAATCAAAATATATAATAGAAAAAGAGTGATTTAATGAGAAAAAGAGAATTAAAAAATATGGAGTGGGGAATATTGATAGTTGCAATTATTCTATCTATAATAGGAATAATTGCACTATTTTCTGCTACACAAGAAACTGAATATGATGAATTTTCTAAGCAAATTATTTGGCTAGTAGTAAGCTTGATTGCTATGGTTGTAGTGATGTTTATTGATTATAATTTATTATTAAAAGCATCACCAGTGTTATATGGACTGACAATATTATTACTAATAGCAGTATTATTTACTAAACCAGTAAATGGGGCAACAAGTTGGTTTAATATAGGTGCTTTTTCGTTACAACCAGGTGAATTTGCAAAAGTTAGTGTAATATTGTTTTTAACATATATAATAATTAGAATACAAAGAAAAGGTCAAGAAGAAATAAATAGACCAACTAGATTATTAATTATATTATCAGCATTAGCGGTACCAGTATTATTAATTATAAAGCAACCAGACTATGGAACAGCGATGGCTTTTATAGTAGCAATAGCATTAATGCTATTTGCTTCTGGTTTAGATAAGAAGTATATAATAGGGACAATTTTGTTAATAGTAATAGCAGTTCCATTATTATATAATTTTGTTTTACCAGAACACGCAAAAACAAGAATAGATGTATTTTTAAATCCAGAATCAGACCCTAGAGGCTCAGGATATAATATTATACAATCAAAACTAGCAATAGGAGCAGGTGGACTTACAGGAATGGGGTTATTAAAAGGAAATCAAACACAATTAGGCTTTCTATATCCTAAAACTACAGACTTTATATATTCTGTTATAGGGGAAGAAATGGGATTTATAGTAGCAGGAGCAATTATTTTATTATTTGTATATTTGATAACCAAAAGTATATATGTAGCTAAAACAGCCAAAGATAAGGCAGGTTCGATTATAGCTATTGGAATTACAGGAGTATTTTTATTCCATGTACTAGAAAATATAGGAATGGTTATGGGATTATTACCAATAACAGGAGTTCCACTTCCATTTGTAAGCTATGGAGGGAGTTCATTAATAACTAATTTTATTTGTATAGGGCTTTTATTAAATATAAGTGGAAAGAGACAAAAAACGATATTTGCAAAATAGATAAAAAAGAAGAAAGAGGTATGTTCGAGGTAGCAAAGGACTTACCTCAAATTTATTATTGTATATAAAAATTTTTAAATATATAATAAGTGAAATTGATGTGAAAAATAGAATTAATTATATATCCTCGTAGTGTGCTCCATTTGCAATAAAAATCAAATAATGAAAGGAAATAAATTTTATGAAATATCTAAAAAAACTAAAAATAGGAGATGTTGAACTAAAAAATAATTTAATATTAGCACCAATGGCTGGAGTTACAAACAGACCATTTAGAACTATTTGTAAGGAAATAGGAAATCCTGGATTAGTTTGCACAGAAATGGCAAGCTCTAAGGCAATGTTTCATAATGACCAAAAAACAAAAAGATTATTAAATACAGATGGAGAGAAAAGACCAATAAGTTATCAAATATTTGGAAGCGATGTTGAAACAATGGCTTTTAGTGCAAAATATGTAAGTGAATTTGCTGATATAATAGATATAAATATGGGGTGTCCAGCACCTAAAGTTGTAAAAAATGGAGATGGAAGTAAATTATTATTAGAGTTAGATAAAGCAGAAGAAATAATGAAAGCTGTTGTAAAAAATTCAAAGGTTCCAGTAACTTTAAAAATAAGAAAAGGTTGGGATAAAGAAAATATAGTAGCAGTGGAAGTAGCAAAAATAGCAGAAAAAGTAGGAATTTCAGCCATAACAGTTCATGGAAGGACAAGGTCAGAGTTTTACACTGGTACAGCAGACTTAGACATAATAAAAGAAGTTAAAGAAAATGTAAATATACCTGTCATTGGAAATGGGGATGTGGTAGACGAAAGAACAGCTAAAAAGATGTTTGAATACACAGGTGTTGATGGAATTATGATTGGCAGAGGAAGTTTTGGAAATCCATGGATCTTTAGAAACATTATTTATTATTTACAAAATGGTGAAAAACTTTCAGAACCAACAAATCAAGAAAAATTAGAAGTAATTAAAAAACATATAAAATTGGCAGTTGAAGAAAAAGGAGAAATAGCAATAAAAGAATTAAGAAAACATATAGCATGGTATACTAAAAATATGAAAAATTCTAGTGAATTTAGAAATTCTATAAATAAAATAGAAGCAGAAAAAGAATTATTGATTAAAATAGATGAATATTTCTTAAATATATAAAGTAAAAAAGAAACGATAAAAAAGTAAAGCATAAAGAAAGTAAATAAAATGAATTATAAAACATAAAATGTGGAATAAAAAAGAGTCTAGTCGGATAAAATATCATGGAAAAGAAAAACAAAATAATTTACTATAAAGCCGTAGTAACAAAGGAGGAATTTTTTATGATAAGGAAACTAGAAAATCAAAGAGGAATTACATTGATAGCATTAGTAATAACAATAATAGTGTTACTAATCCTTGCAGGAGTAAGTATAGCAATGTTAACAGGGGATAATGGAATTCTAACACAAGCAACTGAAGCAAAAGAAGCAAATATAGCGGGGACAGAAAAAGAGCAAATACAATTAGCAATGCAAAGTTTAAAAATGAAAAAACAAGCAGATAATGTTTCAACACAAGTAACTCCGGCAGAATTGCAAAAACAATTAGAAGATGATGGAGCAAAAAATGTAACAGTAGAGAGTGTGGAATCAGACAAATTAATAGTAAATTATGCTGATAGCAAAAACTCATACACAGTGGGACAAGATGGAAGAATAGAGGAAAATGGACAAATAGAAGAAGGACCAATAGAGCAACCAGAAAATATAGCAAAATCATGGGAAGTAGTAAGTAAGTTAGATACAACATGGTTTAGTT
>CATYUF010000082.1 GCA_958413095.1 uncultured Clostridium sp. | reverse complement strand
ATAAAAGAGCTAAATAAAAAGTTAATAGATAAAAACAAATGGAAAAAAATGTATCTAAGAATAAGTTTGAAAAATGAAAATATTAAAAACAAATTTGTTTTTCTTAAAGATATAATTTTTGAAAATGTATTTTCCATTAAAAGTATGGACAAGTTAAAAAATATGATATAAAATAACTACGCAAATAAAGGAAAAAGAAAAATTTATTAAGAATAAAATTTGCAAAAAGTAAGTAGACATAATTACGTTAAAAGAAGTAAGTTTTATGCAAAATAAATAAAAAGTTATAAACAATTGGAGAATAATATGTGGATAAGTAAAATTAAAATTAATAATTTTAGAAATTATAAAGAACAAGAAATTTTATTAGAAAAAAATATTAATATTTTTTATGGAGAAAATGCTCAAGGAAAAACGAATATTATTGAAGCTATTTTTTTAAGTAGTATGGGAAAATCTTTTAGAGCTAAAAAAGATAGTGAAATGATAATGTTAAATGAAGATATTTCAAATATAGAAATAGAGTATGAAAAAAAAGACAGAGATGGAAAAATCAAAATAGTTTTGGGAAATAAAAAAAATATTTTTGTTAATGGTATTAAATTAAAAAAATTAAGTGAGCTATTAGGAAATATAAATATTGTTATTTTTACCCCAGATGATATTAATATTTTAAAAGGTGGTCCTCAAAATAGAAGACGATTTTTAGATATTATGATTAGCCAATTAAAACCTAATTATATGCATAATTTAAATTTATATTCTAAAACTCTTGAACAAAGAAATAATTATTTAAGACAAATAAGGGAACAAAATAAAGATGAGAATTTATTAGAAATTTGGGATAGCAAATTGGTAGAATATGCTTGTAATATATATAATTATAGAAAAGAATTTTTAGATAGAATTAATGAAAAAATAAAAAATATTCATAGTGAAATAACAGATAATAAAGAAAATTTGAGATTAGAATATATTTCTAATTGTATTAATAAAGAAGAATATTTACGATTATTAAAAGAAAGAAGAAAATTAGATATAATTAAGGGATATACAACAAAAGGTATACATAGAGATGATTTTATTTTATATATAAATAATCAACAATTAGATATTTATGGGTCACAAGGACAACATAGAACATCTATATTATCATTAAAAATAGCAGAGTTAAACATTATATATGATGAAATAGGAGAGTACCCTATATTATTATTAGATGATTTTATGTCTGAATTAGATGAGAAAAGAAGAACACATTTATTAGAGAAAATTAACAATGCGCAAGTAATAATTACATGTACTGATAAAATTAAGCTTGAAAATAAAGATATTTTAATATATAATGTACGTGATGGAAAAGTATTTAAAGAAGATTAATTTTTATTATATATAAATATTCATCAAAATTAAGGTAAAACATAGTCAAGAAAGAGGAGGAAACAAAATGGAAAAATACGAGCACAAGTATGGTGCAGAACAAATACAAGTATTAGAAGGACTAGAAGCCGTAAGAAAAAGACCAGGAATGTATATAGGAAGTACATCTGTAAGAGGACTTCATCATATGGTATATGAAATTGTAGATAACTGTGTTGATGAAGCTTTAGCAGGATATTGTACTGACATAAAAATAGAAATAGAGCCAGGAAATATAATTAGTGTTGAAGATAATGGTAGAGGAATTCCAGTAGAAGTTCACCCTAAAACAAAAATATCAACAGCAGAAACAGTGTATACAGTTTTACATGCTGGTGGAAAATTTGGTGGAGATAGTGGGTATAAAGTATCAGGAGGACTTCATGGTGTTGGTGCTTCAGTTGTAAATGCTTTATCAAATTGGACAGAAGTTACCATCAAAAGAGATGGTGGACTATATCAAATGTACTTTGAAAAAGGAAAAACTGTAAGAAAATTAGAGAAAATTGGAGATGCTAAAGGAACTGGAACAAAAGTTAGATTTTTAGCTGATGATACAATTTTTGAAAGTTTAGATTATGATTATGATGTTTTAGAGAAAAGATTTAGGGAAATGGCTTTCCTTACAAAAGGTTTAAAAATTACTATTGAAGATAAAAGAGAAGAAACACCAAAAAAAGCAGAATTCCATTTTGAAGGAGGATTAGTTTCTTTTGTTGAATTTTTAAATAAAAATAAGGATAAATTACATAAAACTCCTATTTATATAGAAAAAGCTGGAGAAGTACCTGTTGAAATTGCAATACAATATACATCTAGTTATTCTGAAAATATTTATACTTTTGTAAATAATATTAATACAATAGAAGGTGGAACTCATTTAGAAGGATTTAAAAGAGCGCTTACAAAAGTATTTAATGATTATGCTAGAAACCACAATATCCTTAAGGAAAAAGATAATAATTTACAAGGTGAAGATATAAGAGAAGGAATTACAGCTGTTATTTCTGTAAAAGTAAAAGAACCTCAATTTGAAGGACAAACAAAGACTAAATTAGGAAATAGTGAAGTTACAGGAGTAGTTCAAAGTATGGTAAATGAAGCTCTTTCAACATTTTTAGAAGAAAATCCACAAGTAGCAAAAGCTATTTTAGAAAAATGTATTAGTGCTTCAAGAGCAAGAGAAGCAGCAAGAAAAGCTAGGGAATTAGTAAGAAAGAAAAGTAGTTTAGAAACATCTACTTTACCAGGAAAATTAGCAGATTGTAGTAGTAAAAACGCAGAAGAATGTGAAGTTTATATAGTTGAGGGAGACTCTGCTGGAGGAAGTGCAAAACAAGGAAGAGATAGAAAATTCCAAGCAATTTTACCTCTTTGGGGAAAAATGTTAAATGTTGAAAAAGCAAGAGCTGATAAAATTTATGGTAATGATAAATTAAATCCAGTTATTGTAGCTATTGGAGCAGGAATTGGACCTGAATTTGATGTAACTAAAATAAGATATGGAAAAGTAATAATTATGGCTGATGCCGATGTTGATGGTGCGCATATTAGAACTTTATTATTAACATTTTTCTTCAGATATATGAGACCTCTAATAGAAAATGGAAATGTATATTTAGCACAACCACCTCTATATAAATTATCAAAAAGAGGAATGGAAGATAAATATTGTTATACAGATGAAGATTTAGAAGTTGCATATAAAGAATTAGAAGAAAAAGGAATTGCAAGAGATACTTTATCACTTCAAAGATACAAAGGTTTAGGGGAAATGAACCCAGAACAATTATGGGAAACAACAATGAATCCAGAAACTAGAACATTAGTAAAAGTTACAATGGATGATGCAATTAAAGCAGATGAAATATTTACTTTATTAATGGGAGACGAAGTTGAACCAAGAAGACAATTTATTCAAGCAAATGCAAAATATGTAAAAAATCTTGATATATAATTTTTAAAGGCATATGACTTAAACAGTTATATGCCTTTAATCTATAAAGCTAATAATAATCTTAGTTAAAACTAATATACATAATTTTCAAACCTAATATATATTACTATATAAATAAGCTATCAACCACATATATTAATCAGTCACTCGACTATTAATACACTTTTAGTAACTATATTCATCCTAAATTACAGGACTAATAATAACCACATCAAATATAAGAATAATCTTAGCTCAAATATATTACTTATCTTTTCAACCATATAAAAATAACAAGAAATAAAATATAAAATATAGCTTAAAAATAAATAATATACTCTTATCGCCGACATATATTAATATATTTAATACACTAATATACATCTTTGCTCGAATATTAATAAACTAATAAATAATCTAGTAATATTCTTTGCTCAACTATTATTAACCTTATAAGATTATTATGAACAGAATAAAAAAATATATTCAAAAAAATAAAAAAATTAAATGCCAAAAATAACCATTGACAAAAAGCATATAATTTATATATACTATAAGCGTAAGAGTTAGACCTATTTTTGTAAATAGATAAGTACATTGAAAAGTTCATATTTCTGTTTAAAGTGCAATGTAAAGATAGCTATTTGCGAGAATGGGAATAATTATCTAAAAAAGTAAAATACTATAGATATAATTTAAAATGTTTTAAATTATAAAGAAAAAAGTAAAAAGAAAACAAAAGAGGGAGGAAAATAAAATGAGTAATTTAGAAGAACAAGACAGAAATATGAAAGAAAAAAACAATTCAAAAAGTAAAATTACAAAAATAAAAGAATTGAAAAAATCATCAAAAGGTATAACATTAATAGCATTGGTAATCACAATCATAGTATTGCTAATCCTTGCGGGAGTAAGTATAGCAATGTTAACAGGAGATAATGGAATATTAACCCAAGCAAAAGAAGCAAAAGAAGCAAATATAGCAGGGACAGAAAAAGAGCAAATAAAATTAGCAATGCAAAGTTTGAAAATGAAAAAACAAGCAGATAATGTTTCAACACAAGTAACACCAGCAGAATTGCAAAAACAATTAGAAGATGATGGAGCAAAAAATGTAACAGTAGAAGCAGGAGAAAGTGGAAGTTTAGTAGTAAAATATGCAGATAGTAAAAATGAATATACAGTAGAGCAAAATGGAGAAATAGCAGGAAATGGACAAACACCAGGAACACCAGATGAGCCAGGAACAGGGGGAGATTTACCATCAACAGCAGATACAACACCATTTTTACCAACAGGAGCAACAGTAGTAGAAAAAGATTTAAATAAAGGAGTAGTAATAAAAGATAGTAATGGAAATGAATGGACATGGATAGAAGTACCAAAAAGTATATACGCAAATGCAGAATATAATGGAGGAACGGCAACAGCAAATTCAGAAGATTATGCTAAAATAGAAAGTACAATGCAAAAATATGCAGAAGCTTATAGAGGAAGTGGTACAGATGAGTGGTATTCAGAAGCCCAACATGGATTTGCAAGTAAAGATGAATATAATAACCATAAAAAAGCAATGTTAAAAAGTGTATATGAAAATGGAGGATTTTATATAGGAAAATATGAGGTTGGAACAGAAACATTAAGAACATCAAAAGATACACCATTAACAACACCAGTAATTCAAGAAGGAACATATCCATATAATTATGTAACAAATAAACAAGCCCAAGAAAAATCAAAAGAATTAGCAACAGGAGGAAGAACAAGTAGTTTAATGTTTGGAATCCAATGGGACTTAGTGTTAAAACATATAGAAAATAAACAAGGAAAAACACAAGTAGAATTAAAAAATGATAGTACAACATGGGGAAATTATAGAAACGCTACATTTGAAGTAACAAAAGGAAAATATTCAACAGATTATGGAGCTACATTTACAGAAGTAAAAGGAACATATACAAAACCAGATAGTAGTGTATTATTAACAACAGGAGCAACAGAAAGAAATAGTGTGTTAAATATATATGATTTAGCTGGAAATGAATTTGAATGGACATTAGAAAAAATCACGAATACTAGCTATCCGAGTGTTATTAGGGGAGGCGATTACAACGTTGCTTCTAACTCTCCAGCTGCCGTCCGCACTAGCGATACCACTTCTTACAGCTACTTCGACCTTTCTTTTCGCCCAGCTTTATGGTAGAACTGAGCGCTAAAGCCGTAAAACCATAAAAAGCCAAAAAAGTTATTTTAAAAGTACTGATATCCGGACATAATTGATAAATCCCTTCATACAGGGGGAAAGCAAAGCAA
>CATYUF010000081.1 GCA_958413095.1 uncultured Clostridium sp. | reverse complement strand
GAAAAATAGATTTTTAGTCTTTTTTCTACCAAACACTTGTTTTATTATGTAAACTGTGGTAAAATAAGGTTGTGGAGAAAGGTGGTGTAATCAAGTAATGTCAATGAGCTTAGCAACTTTTTGTAATTCAAATGAAGTCTTTGAAGATTTATTCCCAAAAGTGAACAAACAAATACAATTAAATATATTACTTAGAAAATGGGAAGATAAACAAAGAAGAACTAAAAAGTATAAATATGAAAAGTTTAATCATGACGGCTTTCTTTCTAACTTTACTGACAATAATGTGTTATATATAATCAATAGCAAGAAGATATTTTTTAGATTAAACTATGAAATGCAAAAATACATAATGAAAAATAGTACAGATAAGTATAAACATATCAACGCAAGTTATATGTTCTTAAACAAGACCAATAATAAAAGTATAGATATAAATGAGTACAGTAGAAGATATAAAAGGCTAATATTAGCAGAAATTAATATTCTTCAACCTGTACTCATTGTCGTTTTAGATAAAAGTTGTAATATAATTCGTGATATGCTTGAAGATAAAAGAAATGCAGAAATGACAAAACAAGTTCGATATACCCCCATATTGAACTTATCGCCCCTTGATATGTCTGCTGCTACAAAAAGAGAAACACTACTTTTCTTTAAATATTTATTTGATAAAGAATTTTTGGAAAGGAGGTAGGAAAATTACAATAATGCATTGGAAAAATAGAATATGCCCTAAATGTAAAAGTGTAATGGTTGGTTATCCCGCAATTTCAAGAAAAGATAATAAAACTTTAATTTGCAGTAATTGTGGTATATTAGAATCAATAGAAATATTTATAAAAAGGTATGGAAAGGAAGATTTTAGATATGGAGCCAGTAGAAATCAAAGAAATATATAGAGAACGTGCAGGAGAAATTGAGATGACTAAAAAATATAATGAACAATTAGAAAAAATACAACTAATAAGAGAAAAATTAGAAAATATGTTATTTACTGAAACAGAGAAAACAACTCTAAGAAAGCTATGTGAAGAATACTTGAAACTAAGTGAAATTGATAGTGAACAGTGCTTTATATATGGATATGCATTAGCAACTAGGATTACAAGTGAGGCATTTTTGCAAGAGAAAAAGAATACTAATTGCTAGTATTCTTTATGACTTTTTTAGTACATATTCAATAACATTTATCAAAAATTCCTTATCTTTGTTTGCTAGTGTAGATAAAGCATTTGTTATATATTCATCTTTACTATCAGTATAGTTCAAAATGCCATTAAATACAGAGTTAGGTTCTATATCTAATACTTTGCAGATGTTTGTTAAATTAGTTATGCTAACTCCACTTACTCCTCTTTCTATCATAGAAAGAAACTTACATGAAACATTTAATTGTTCTGCCATTTGTTCTTGAGTATAGCCTTTTGATATTCTAGCATTTTTGAGATTATGTCCGATAGTAACTAAAATCTCTTTATTTTCTCTCATATCTGTTAACCCTCCAAGTATCAATATTAATTATTATACAAATTAGATTTTATTAGTAAAACAAAGTAATAATTAACAATGTAAAACAATACTTTACAAACTAAAATATTATTGGTATAATAAGAAAAAAGTCGAAAGATAAAGAAAGGAGGAGACTATGTAATATATAAATAAGACATATTTTTCAAAATAAAAATAATTATAGGAGGTAAATATGGAAGAATTAAAAAATGAAAATAAATCTATACATAAGAAAAGAAATGTATTGATTATTGTTTTTGTAGTAATTATATTATTAAGTCTAGTTGGAGGAGGAATTTACTACATTTCTCAAAATGTTGATAAGACAAATAACAATGAAAATGGTTTTAAAGAGGCTAGTGCAAATATAGAAACAAATACTAAAGAAAGTATAAGTTTTGACAATATGAGTGCAAGTGATGAAAACTTAACAGATATACAAAAAGATGTTATTAGTTATTTTGACAACGATTATTTTTCTTTTACAGCTAGAGAAGCTCAATTATATCCTCAAGTATTTGAAAATGCCAACGTTTCAACAATGGCTTCGGTAGTAAAGGTTTTAGAATCAACAAATGAAGAATTTAAAGTATTAGCAGTTGATTGTGGTACAGGATATAATTATTATGAAAATACAAAAATACAAGATATTCCAGCAGAACAATTAATGGTTATTAGTGGTAAACAATTAAATCAAAGATTATTACCTAGTTTTATGTTTGAAGCATATGGTAAATACAAAGGAATTAAAAATATTGAAGTAGATGGAGTTAATTTGTTAGTTTCTGAAATAGAAGCTACTAATATTGTGTTACCAGACGAAAAAGAAAACTATTACAGACATGATTACAATAAGGTTAAAAATGTAGCTGAATTTATTTTTGGTAAAAATATAAAAATTTCAGAAGATAATAATGATACTTATAATTATAAAATAGTATTAGATAATCAATCTAATGTCAATTTTAAATCATTTGATATGAGCAAATTTGATGGAAATATTACATACAATAAACAAGATAATAATTTGAATTCAAATATAGAAAAGCATTTATATATATCAGCAGATTTTGAGCATTATATAGTAACTACCTATGATATAAATACAAAACATTTATATGTAGATTATTTCAATAAAAATTTAGAAAAATTATGGGGAAGGGAATTTGATTATACATCGACTGAAATAAAAATTTCCCCTATGGACTACACGAGTGATGAAATGGCAATAGTTATAGATAATGATTTATACTTAATTGATTTAGAAACAGGTGAAAACATCATAGAACCTGTTTTAGTAGGTGGAAAGATAAAAGTAAATATGATGAAAGATGGAATTATTTTAGTAGGAAGTGATACAAAAGATAGAATAATGAAAGTAGACTACAAAGGCAATATAATATTTAAAATTAATTCAAAAGAATATGATACAGAAGAACTTGGAGATATTTATGGGGTAGAATTACAAGTTATAGACGGAAAATTAGTTATTATTTTATCTACTGAATATGGAGATGCTTACCAGTATATGGTTATAAATAATAACGGTGAGGTTGAAGTAGAAAGTGATTTTTAGAAAAATAGAAGCGGTTACATTGCTAATCGCTTTTTCTTTATACTTAGTTAACTTTAGGAGCAAAACACAGAGGTTTTATATATTTCTTTGGCAAGTTCTCCGCTTCTGAACATAAAGTTCAAATAACAGCTTTTGAAAGTAAACAAAAACAAGCACATACTTATCTAATTATTATAAGTACCAGCTTGTTTAATACACTATTAGTTTATTTTTCCAATTTCACTTTCAAGCAATTTATTAATCAATTTTTTGAAATAAGGGCTTTTTTCTAATTCTAATGTAGTAAAATAATTTCTTGGTAGTGCATTATTATCGAATTCTAAATCTTTTTTAAATTTATCTGGTAAATCATCGTAATTAGTAAAATAATTTCTAATCCATTTTACTTTTTTGCCATAACAAGTAGGGTATTTATTACCATTGCTACTAACAATATTCTTAAATGTTTCAATATCATTACTTGTAACAATACCTATTGCTCTAATAATGAACTTATTGTGCAAAGTATTTTCTTTTATATAAATAATATCATTTTTTACCATTCTATCTAAAATTGTATATGCTTTTGTATTTTCTGAATCGAAACCTATACAAAATATATCATTATCTAAAAAATATTCTAACACATTATCATAAAAGCCTTTTGAAATATGATAACGTGCACTACCTCTATAAATATTCATAATTACTATACCTCTACTGCAATAATATTATATTTTTGTGAAATAGTCAATTTTTTAAATAGTTTTTCCATAATTTAGGAGAAAATTCATAAAATACTTATATTTTGCCTCTTGACTGACCACTTGGTCAGTTTTGATTTTTAGGACTTTTTAAAGAAAAATGTAAAATTTCTTTTCTTACTCTCACAAGGAATATATGAGATTTGGAAAAAATTAGTAGATGTGATTTCAGTTTTAATTCGTTAATAGTAATGGGAGTCCGTCAATTTGATGTAAAACCTCTGAAAGTATTGAAAACACTTGACTTCGAGGCTTTTACTTTTTATAATTATTACAGAAGAAAATTCAAGGCCCTGAATTATAAATTTAAAATTATGGGAGGAAAGAAAAATGATTTCAAAAGAAAATAAGGAAAACAAAACAAGAGAAGAAGAACTAAAAGAAAATATCAGTTACATAGGTAAAGCATTAGGCATAGAAGAAGAAAAAGAGGTAAAGGAAGAAAAGAATATTGAAAAAGAATTTCCCAACTTACCCAAAAAATCAGCTATGACTTGGAAGAATACAGACATAAATATACTTTATGATGAGTATATGAAAGGAAATGCAGTAGAATTGCCCAAATGGCTGAAAATAGAAAAGGGAGAGCTAAAAATCGTACCACAGGAGCTATACATTTATATTACTGAACATTACAACATACTTTTTGTTAAGTTAGGTAATTCAGATAAGATAGTTCCGTATCTATATGAAAATGGATATTATCATTTATGGACAGAAAACGAATGTAAAGCATTTATAAAGAGCCATCTTCCTAAAAGAATACGAAAACCCCATGATTGGGAATCTGTTTATAGAGAATTACAAACAGAATATAGCAATATTGAAGAAAGTGAACTAAATAGTGATGAAAGCATAATAAACTTCAAAAATGGAATTCTAAATATAGATACAAAGGAACTTCTACCACATAGTCCTCAATACATTTCTACTAGACAAATACAATGTAATTATTTGCCAATGGCTCGATTATCACAAGCAAAAGCAACAATAAAATTTCTTAATGATATGACAAGTGGCTATGTTGATGATGAAGTAACTATTCTTGAATATATAGGAGTTAGTATCAGTAATGTAAAAGGTTCAAGATTTAAGAAAATGTTAATTCTAAAAGGTCCAGGAAATACTGGAAAAAGTAAATTACTAGAGCTTGTTACTTATATGTTAGGAGTAGATAATACTTTTACAAGTGATATAAAGAAGTTGCATAGTAATTTTGGACTAGCAGGAATATACGGTAAAAGACTTATCTGTTGTGGAGATATGAAATTTGCTAATCTAGCAGAGGTAGACATTTTAAAAGAATTGACTGGTGGAGATTATGTGAATTTAGAGGCAAAATATCAAAATAGTTTTACAACTAAATATAATGGCTTAATGTGGTTCAATTGCAATGATTTACCAGTATTTAGTGGTGATAAAGGAAAACATGTATATGAAAGATTTATGATAGTGTCTTGTGATAATGTTATTCCACCAGAAAAAAGAGATGCTGAGTTATTAGATAAGTTAAAAGAAGAGGCAGACATATTAGCAAGTGTTGCAGTTAAATATCTAATAATGGCTAAAAACAATAATTATACATTTACTGAAAGTGAAAGAACTATTGCAAATCGAAAGAAATATGAAATAGAAAATGACTCATTGTCATTATTCCTAAGTTCTTGTTGTGCAATAGGAGAAGGAAGAACAACGACAAAAGAGTTTAAGTCAAGATATAAATTCTGGTGTAAGGAAAATAAACTAATTCCAGAAAAACCAAATAATATAAGTAGAATTTTAGAAGAAAAATTTGGTATCAAGAAACTAAAATCTAATACACAATACTACGAGCTCACGATTAAAGAATTATTATAACTTGGGCAATTTGGGCAATTATTTACAAAAACTTTTCTAGTTTTATAAATAAGATATGAATATATAAGTAAAACTCGAATAATTTTTGTGAAATATTTACCCAAACCACCCCAATAAATTTAATAAAATAAATGTGAAAGGTGGTGAGTTACAAAATGAAAACTAAGAGGGAACTTGCAATAAATAGCAGTATTAGACAATTACATATTATGCAGGAAGAATTTATGTCTAATAAAAATTTAGACTTAGACAGTAGAATAAATGTTGTCAAATACTTAGAAGAAGTAAAAAAT
>CATYUF010000080.1 GCA_958413095.1 uncultured Clostridium sp. | reverse complement strand
ATCTAAAGTAGCCATTGGTGTAATTAAGTTTTTTAAGAATAAATTACATAAATATTCAAAAGACAAATTTAATTTTCCAAATGATTTACTAGATATATGATTTATATTAAAATTTTTATAATCTGCATAAATTAAATCATACAAAATTAATAAACATTTTTCATATGCTATTTTCCTTTTTCCTAAATACCATTCATATGAAGCCTCTGCAAGCATTCTAGTTAACGGTGTTTTCCATAAATCTTTTATATCAGTCTCTGAATAAATTTTCTTTCTATGAACAATTGCAATATTTGTACCACTATTCTGTATATTTAAACTATTGACTTTACTTAAAAACCATTCTTTTAAATCCTGAATACTACTTTTTTCATAAAGAAGAATTATTGGTTTCATCCTTAAATCCTTATAAGATGAATTTGACAAATAATTTTTCTCCTGCGATAATTCATTCGAAAATATTTTTGTGGCATCACATATTAATTGTGAACTTCTATTATTTATAGTTAATTTCAATGGAATAAATTTATTAGAATTATATTTTTCTATGAACTTACTTGAGTCTGCATTTCTCCACTCATAAATTGCCTGATCAGGATCCCCAACGTAATTAAATATTATCCCTTTCTTATTCAAAATATCGAAGATAGCCATTTGTTCTTTAGATGTATCTTGCGCTTCATCAACTATTATAATAGGATATCTATTCTTGATAGCATCAACTATTTGTGGATACTTTGTAAATAATTCATATAAAGCACAATATACATTATTTTGTAATATTACCCCATTATTAAACAAATGATTATAAAAAGCATTACAATAGGTTAATGAATTTTTATTTATACAATTGCAGACCACTTCTTCATTGTTTTTATATAACTTTTTGTCAATCGAAAAATAAAAATCCACATTTCTACTTAAACAAGTTTGATAGCATTGACTATTCCACACTTTATATATAGTTTTATCAACATCCATTACAATTAAAGGTCTTCTTTTAAATAATAAATACCCAAATCTCAACAGTATATAATTTAAAAAACTATCAATTGTACCATTATAATGAGGATTTAGTACTCCTGTACTATTCTCATTTATAAATTTAATTTTATCATTTAATTCTTCGCTAGCTACATTAGTAAATGACAATAATGCTACTCCCGAATATTTACATTTCCAGTTTTTAGTTAACTTCAAAAATTTATATGCTATTGCAGTAGACTTGCCGCTACCAGGACATGCTTTTAATACAACATTTTGTGTTGAATTTATGTATTCTAGCTGTTCATCTGTTAAATTAATTTTTTGTTTATTATCTACTTGTAACATGTATTATTGCTCTCTTTATATATTCAGGAACTACAAATCCACTTTCCTTATTAATTTTCGATAATAGTTTTTGTGCAATATCTGATTTATCTTCGCTTCTTTTTCTAATAAATAACCACACTAAAGCAGCTTTTTCCTCATTTGTCTTAACTTTTTTAATTTGTTTTTCTAATTCAACACCTGCGATTTCATGAATATCTTTCAATATAGCAATCATAATATCAAGATTTTTAAGTGCCAATTCATATTCTAATGTTTTGCAAGCTTTCTCAACTATAATTTTCGAATCAGTTATTAATTTATCCAATTTATCGCACCTGTCAGATTGCTTTCCGTTTTTTAACTTATTAACAATTTCATTTAAATTAGAATAATCATACTCTATAGATGACTCTATGTAAGTTTCATTATCACTTTTGTTTGTGCATCTATCATCGTCTGTAATTACAACTCCTCTTATTAACGGCTCTTCATTATTAAGACTTAATAAGTTAATAAAAGGTTTGAAAGATACACCATTAATATTTACTACTTCAACAAAATAATCTTCAAGTTTTCTTCCTAAATATTCAGCGATTTTTGAAATAATAATTGCTTCGCTTATTCCTTCTACAAAAATAACCCCTTTAGAAAATAATAATTGTGATTTCGTTACATCTAAATATTTTTGCATATATTCCTTATCATTCTCATCAAGTTTAGTATCTTGTATTGCTACGCATTTAGCAATTCCATTATATTCTGTCAAAATATTAACATTATCTAAATCTACTTTAGATAAAATACTTGGTGAATGCGATGTATATATAATTTGACAATTAGTTAATTCCTTACATTTATTCTCAAAAAAAAGTTGTAATAGTTTTTGTAGTTGAGGATGTAAATGAGCTTCTGGTTCTTCAATTAAAAATAATTTTGATAAAACTCCATCGTTTTCTTGTGACATATCACCTAATACAGATGCGATATAAATTAAATTATTATAACCCAAACTATTTTGACTAATATTATAATAAACTTGATTTATATTTTGAAGTTTGCTTTTTACCTCTTCAGTTAAATCAACCAATAATAAACCTTCAATATCCAAATATAAATCTTCACCATCTATCTTAATAAATTTAGTGAATTTTGCATCTTGTAAATTTTCTATAAAGAATTCTTTATTTTCACTAATATATGTCCACTTAGAGATCACATTACTTTTAAAAGTTGATAAAATTGAATTAAAATTAGGTTCGACAATATTTAAATCTATTTTTTGATTAAAAATATTTTTTTCTATTTCTAATAAATTTTTATTAATTATTGATTTTGCTTTTTTTATATTTTCTTCTGATAAAATTTCTTCATTTAAGTTGTTAAATTTTTTAACTAATTGCTGTTCGTCTGTTTTATTATTATAGAGAGATTTTATTAATAAAGCTATTTTACTATTCTTTGAAGGATTCAAATCAGTTTCAACATTCCTTAAAGCATTCAAATAAGATATTTTAAAGGCATCAAAAAATTCTCCATAAATATTATTACCTTCTATCTTTCCACCCCATAGCTCATATCTTACTTTTTCAATTCCCTTAGTATTTTCCTCTCTTCTAAAACGAATATGAAATTCTCCTTTTTCTGGAGACTCTGGATCCCAAATATCAATTAATTCATTTGGCACTTCATTTAAATAAAAATCAAATTCAGCTGTTTTTGCCTTTTCGCCTTTTTTATTAATATGAAAATCATCTAATGTAAAATATAACATTTTCTTATATTCTGAAATTGATAAAACGATTCTCATAGCATCAATAACTGCTGATTTTCCACTATTATTAGCACCAATAATTGCATTAATTCCAGTTTTTAAATTAATGACTACACCATTAGAATCAAATATTCTAAAATTCTTTATTACAATCTTTTCAATGTACATATTAACTTACCTTTTTTATATCTCATATTAATTTTTTTGCTCTACTAAAATATAAATCGAAATGTGCTTGTGACTTATCTCTATACACACATCTTTCACCACTTGGTAGTTTTTCTTATTCTAACTCTTTTTTATCAAATATTATTGTATCATTTGAAGCAAAAACTACTGTACTATGTTTGAATTCTATTAATGGATCTTTACTTAATCTAATAAATTTAACATTTGAATTTTTATAATGAGTTTCTAGTTCACTTATTCAAACATTACTAGCATAATAATATATTTCAACATTATGTAAAGGGGCTTTTATAACTTTATGTAAATAATCTACTTTTGAAATACAAGATGTAAAAATTTTTATATTGTGTTTCTTTCTAAATATCTAAAGCCCAGTATTTAAAAAATGCTCTTCCTTATACTGTTCTTTATTTTTTAATTTTATATAATTTTCACCAAAATATTGTGCACCTCTTATATAGTATTCTTCTTCTCTATTCATTATTTTCTCTCTTTCATTTATATTTCTTCGTTGTATGTTTTAAAAATCTATAATTTCATTGTAAATTATAACCAATGATTTTTATTATTTTAATCATTAATTTTGTCTCATCACAGACTTTTTATCTTGTCGTCCTAAGTTCAGTTTAATAAAAAGTCTCGATGATTTTTTCAATAAAATTTACAGACTTTTAGCTAAACTCTCCTATTTTTCTTATATTTTAATTAATTTTTAGTATGTTTTTATTGTTTTTATTCACTTTTTCTTCGAGACAAAAGTGTAAACTCACGTGATAATAACTGACAAAAAGTTTTTACTTTAAAATTAAAACAATAAAATATAAATCACATAAATAAAATAGTTATTTTTTTAAATAATACCCACCATTTCTTCTTGAACCTTTAAACTCACATATATTAATTAATTTCCTTTTTAATGAGTTTTTAACCATGTCAATAGTAACATTATCTAATATATGATTTAATTCCTCAACTATTTGTTTTGTATTTAGTCCTGGTTTTTCACTAATTACTCTTACAACACTCAAGTCAAAATCAGATAAGTCAATTTTTTGAGATTGATTTATTGGGTCTTTTATTGGGTCTTTTAATGAGTCATTTATTGGGTCAAAATTCATATTAGGCATTTTTAAAATAAAAAAACTTTCGCTAGGTAAAAACTCTGGTTGTCTTTTACTGTTTTCATATGCATGTAATATTCTTGGTATTCCTGTTCCAAAATTTTCAATATATTGAAGTTTACTTAGTATATTAACTAAACCTGGATTTCTATAAGTTTGTACTCCATCAAATATTTGTTCAAGTGTAGCCTGAAATATACCACCTGGATTAGTAATTTTTACTTTATCCTCATAAAATTCTAGTTTAATATTCGATCTTATAAAATAATTAGCATGAGCAAATGCATTCAAAATTGCTTCACGCAAACTTGCTCCAGGATAAGAAATTGTTTCTATTCTTTTCCAAGAAGTATTATCAATTATAGCTGATACATCATTATAATTGGCAGAATTTTCTAGTGCTAAATCTAAACATTTTAAAAGTGATCCTTTAAACTCTTTCTTAACTAAAAAATTTAAATTTTTGTCATACTTTGCAAATTTAACTGTTATTGGAGATTGGTCAGATAATAATAAACCTAAATTAGTATATTTGTTTTCTTTATTTAACAATCCTAACGACCTTAGATTTCTTTCCTCATGTTTTATATCATTTTCATCACATATTTGATTAAAATATTTAAATGTCAAATCTTGTTCTTCCGATAAATCACTTTCAAACCTATAATCTTTTGACTCCAAAATCATTAATAAAATTTCACTATCATTAGCTTTTCTTACACTAGAACCAACACGTTTGAATACACCACTAGGTTTTGGTCCTTTTTCTTTAAGATAATATGGTTTATCATCACCTTTTGAAACCTCAATAACAAAAACATTATCCTCATTAAAATAATAATTAACTAATGATGAGGGTATAGGATAAATAGCGTCTTGAATCCAATTTGACAATTTAAGTTCTAATGAATCTCTTTCTTGTCTATCATATATTCCAACAACACTTCCATCATCATTAACACCAATATAAATAACACCACCATCAGTATTTAAAAAAGCAATAATTTCTTTTTTTACATTTTCAATTAATTCTATCTTCAATTCAGTCTTATTTGATTCACTATACATACTATTTCTCCTTTTATTAGGTCAATTCTAATTATATTATATCACATAATGACCCAATTATTCAATAAAAATATAAATTTATAATTTACTATTCTAAATATATGGTAAAAGACTAACTATAAAAAACCTATGCTTTCTTCGTCAGTCTAAAAAAATCGGTAACATCCTCTTTTAACTTTTTCCCTGGTTTGTTTTCGAATCTTTTTTTAAAGAATTGGACAAGGTTCAAAAATTATGTTCACAATTGGTAAATCTCTTTCATTGCTGTTTTATTTCCAGAGAATTCATTCTCTTATTATCTCATTGGTTCGAGTCCATGGTAAGTCTCCCCTAGTGTTTAATACAAAAAGTCTTGTATTTTTAGTGATTTGGATATAATTTTCATAATTTTGAGTTTGTGTTTTGTAATTTTTTAGAATTTTCATCCTAAAATGCAAAAAAAGCCCTCTGAAATGCTATAAATTCAGAAGACTTACCGATTTACTTTAATGGTGATTCGTACGGGATTCGAACCCGTGAATGCATGCGTGAAAGGCATGTGAGTTAAGCCACTTCTCCAACGAACCATAAGCAAAAAAATGGCGCCTCTTCAGGGACTTGAACCCCGGACACCATGATTAACAGTCATGTGCTCTAACCTACTGAGCTAAAGAGGCGCGTTTTCTATTAAAAAGAATAGAAAGGAGATGGCAGCTACCTATTTTTGCAGTTGCTCTACTATCG
>CATYUF010000079.1 GCA_958413095.1 uncultured Clostridium sp. | reverse complement strand
TATACAAAAACTTTTTATATTATATCATATTATGTCAATTTTTTTAAGTCTTTTTATTAATTTATGTAAATTTATTCTAAAAAGTATAGCTTTACTTTCTTTTCTCAACTTTAAGTTTTTAATGTTTTTACAATTAAAAACTTAATCAATTATAACTTTTTATTTAATCTACACATATTAAAAAAGAGGTCAATGGAAAATTTACTTATTTTCGTAAATTTGACCTTTGACCCCAAATTTTATTTACTTTTTAATGAAATTACTATTCTTCTGTGTGGCTCTTCACCAACACTCACTGTTTCTACATTATTATTTCCTTGTAATTTACTATGAATAATTTTTCTTTCATATGCTTGCATAGGCTCTAGTTTAACAGATTTTCTTGTTTTTATAACTGTTTTAGCCACTTTTTCTGCTAAATCTTCTAAAGTTTTTTCTCTTTTTGCTTTATATCCTTCAATGTCCAATATAACTCTTATTTTACCTCTTATTCCTTTACTTGCAACTGCTGATAATATATTTTGTAGTGCATATAAAGTTTCTCCTCTATATCCAATTAGATATCCTAAATCTTTATTAATAATATTAACATTTATTGCTTTATCTGTTTTTTCTATTGAATATTCTGTGTTTTCAGGTAATTCTTTAACAAAATCTTTTAAAAATTCATCTAAATTTTGTGTTGCTTTATCTTGTTCTTCATTGCTCATATGAATATCTTTTTTTACTTTTTTTTCAGTTTTATTTTCTTTTACAGTCATTTCAACTTTAACTACTCTTGGTGCTAATATACTAAAAAAGCTTCTTTTTTCTTCATTTTCTAATACTTTTATTTCTACCATATCTCTTGGAAGTTTTAACTCTTTTAATCCTTTTTCTATTGCCTCATTTGTTGTCTTTCCTTCTGAAATAATACTTTTTCCCATCTGATTATTCCTCCTCAGTTTTTATAACTTTATCTAAAACTACTCTTTCAACAATCATTAATAAATTGTTTACTAACCAATATAATGCTAGTCCTAAAGGAGCTACAAGAGCTACTGAAATAGACATTATAGGCATCATCCAAGACATCATTTTATTAGTTTGCATTACTGCATCTAACTCATTATTTTCTTCTTCTGGTACTAATTCTTTTCCAGTTGTACCATCAATTGTTGTCTCTTTAGTCTTTTTATTAGCTTTCTCTTGCATTGAAGTAGTTAACCTTATAGAAATAAATGATGATAAAATATATAAAATTGGTATTATATATACTGTAAAATCAGTTAAATTTTGTTGTGGTACTTTACTTAAATCTATTCCTAGGAAATTCATTTGTAAATTTATTTTTTCTATATTAGCATCTTCCGGATTTTTTTCTTTTAAGAAATTATATTCTCTAATTATATCAATTTCAGGATATGCTCCACTTACGGATTTGCCACTTTCCTGAATTTGGGTTACATATTTAGAAATATCTTCTGCTGGTATTTTTTCCATAAATGTTAATGGTGATCTTACTAAATAGAAAATTGAAAATAACAATAAAAATTGTATTATTGCTGTAAAACACCCACTAAATGGATTCATTTTTTCGTTTTTATATAAATTCATCATTTCCTGATTCATTTTCTCAGGATTATTTTTATACTTAAACTGAATTATTTTCATCTTTTCTTGAATTTTAGCACTTTTTTTCATTGTTTTTTGTTGTTTAATTGAAAATGGCAAGAATATCAACTTTATAACTATTGTAAAAAGTATAATTGCCAAACCGTAGTTACTTGTTAGGTTATAAAGTAATTCTAACAAATAACCAAAAATATTTGCAAAAAATTGAAACATTTTTATTTCCTCCTACCCTATTTTAACGGATCATATCCTCCTTTTGAAAAGGGATTACATCTCAATATTCTCTTAATTCCTAAAAAAACACCCTTTATTACACCATATTTTTCAATTGCTTGTTTTGTATAATCTGAACAAGTAGGATAAAATTTACATTTTATATTTTTACTATCTAACCATAATGATATATGTTTTTGATAGAAATTAATCAAACTTATTAACACTTTTTTCATGATTTTTCCTCAAAAATGTTTGCTTTTTTTAAAATAAATTCTAAATCTTCTTTTACTTTTTGAAAATTTAATTCATCCACATTTGTTTTCTTCTTGCATAAAATCACTATACTATTCCCAACTTTTATATTTTCCTCAAAAACATAATACCCTTCTCTTATTAGTCTTTTTAAATGGTTTCTTTTAACTGCTTTTCCTATTTTTACACTTATAGCAATCCCCAAAAAGTTATTTTTTTGATTATTATGTTTAATAAAAGCTTCTATATATCTTCCAGAATAGTATTTTCCTCTATTCAAAACACTTCTGAATTCATAATTTTTCTTTAACATTAAAGTCTTTTTCATTGTTCTCTTCCCTATTAGTTAGACTAAAAGGCTCGCATAATATTAAATATTAATGCGGCCTTTTCTAATAATGCTCTAGAAACTATTTTTAAGCAATTCTTAAATTATGCTGTTAATTTTTTTCTTCCTTTAGCTCTTCTTGCTTTTAATATGTTTCTTCCAGCTCTTGTTTTCATTCTTTTCATAAAACCATGTTCTCTTTTTTCTTGTCTATTTTTAGGTTGAAATGTTCTTTTCATTTTAGCACCTCCTACTGTTTTTTTATTTATATAAATTCCTCTTGGAAATTATCTGCTACAATTAAGCAATATAGATTATACATTACATTCTTGATAATTGTCAAGCAATTTTGTTTTTTTTATAAAAAATTACGGAAATTCAAGCTTGAAATAGTTTTAAACGTGCTCTTTTTAGAATTTTTTAGAATAAAAAAACAAATTAGAAACAAACAAAAAATAATATTATTATAAAAACCTTAAGGAATAAGGCTTAAAAAAATATTTTGTAAAAATTTCTCTTTTTTTGAAAAAAGAACAAATTTTTAGTAGATTTTTTGTTTTTTTTGTAATATTATTGTAATATAAGAGGACTTATCCACAACTTTTTTTGAAACTTTCCACAGTTATAAAAAATTTTCCACAATTAACTTGACTTATTTTATAAAAGTTTGTTATTATATCAAAGTATAAAAAAATATGAATTTTACTAGAAAATACTTAAATTTTTGTTCGCAAAAAAAATTTTATTTTTACAAAAATATTACAACATTATCAACAATTGTGGATAACTTTGTGGATAACTATAAAGAAAGGATGATAATTTAATGGCCATTGATAAGAACGAATTACTTGCAAAAATAAAAGAACTATTAGAACCTGAAGTAACTAAAATATCTTATGATACTTGGATAATGCCTTTAGATATCAGAAGTATTGAAGGAGACAATATTGTATTCACAACTATTTCAGAATTTCAAAAAGATTTTATTGAAAACAAGTACAGAAGCTTAATTTTTAACACATTAAGATACATAACAAACAAAGATTGGACATTTTCAGTTGTTGATTTATCAAAAGAAGATGATTTAGATAAAAAGCCTAATGACATCATAAAAGATATAAATAAAGCTTCTTCAACTGAGATAGAATCAAACAAATCAACACTAAATCCAAAATATACTTTTGAAACCTTCGTTGTAGGAAACAATAATAGGTTTGCACATGCAGCAGCTTTAGCAGTAGGAAATGATCCTGCAAAATCTTACAACCCATTATTCTTATATGGTGGAGTAGGTTTAGGAAAAACTCATTTAATGCATGCAATAGGAAATAGAATATTAGAAAATGACAAATCAAAAAATATTTTGTATGTAACTTCAGAAAAATTTACAAATCAATTAATAAACGCAATAAAAGATAACAAAAATGAATTTTTTAGAAACAGATATAGAAATATCGATGTTTTACTAATTGACGATATTCAATTTATTGCTGGAAAAGAAAGAGTACAAGAAGAATTTTTCCACACATTTAACTCTTTATACGAAGATGGAAAACAAATTATAATTTCCAGTGATAAGCCTCCAAGAGATATTCAATTTCTTGAAGATAGACTAAAATCAAGATTTGAATGGGGATTACTTGCAGACATATCTTGTCCAGATTATGAAACTAGGTTAGCAATTCTTAGGAAAAAAGCTCAAGATGAAAATATTTTGATAGAAGACTTAATTTTATCAAACATTGCAAATAAAATTGATTCAAATATTAGAGAATTAGAAGGTGTATTCAATAAAATCGTAGCTAGAGCTTCACTAATTCATAGTCCAATAACTATTGAATTAGCTGAAAACATAATAAATGAGTTCAAATATGAAAGTGAAAAAGTAATATCTTGTGACTTTATAAAAGAAACAGTTGCAAAATATTTTAGCATAAATAAAGATGACTTGGCAGGAAATAAAAGATCAAATGACATTGCATTTCCAAGACAAATTGCAATGTATCTATGTAGAGAGATTGCAAATATGTCTTTTCCTCAGATAGGAGTAGACTTTGGAGGAAGAGATCATTCAACAGTAATGCATGCTTGTAAAAAAATTGAAAAAGAAATAAAAGAAAAAAATAATACAAAGCTAATTGTGGATAGTGTGAAAAACATAATTATAAATGGCAAACAATAATAAAATCATGAAAATTTAAAAATTTTTAAAATTTGTGTTTGTAAAAATAAATGTTTGAAAAAATAAAATCAATCTATACTTACGGAACAGCTACATTAGATATCCACACCATGATGTTAATAAGCTGTTAAAAAACTGTGAACATCTTAGGTTATACACAAATTACAATATTACTTGTGGATTATTTAAAGAGTTTTCCACTGAATTATAAACAGTAATTTTATTAGGGATTTCAAGTTTCAACATAGTTTTCCACAGTTTCCACAGCACCTAATACTATTACTACTAAATATATTATATTATTTAATAAGGAGGATGCAAAATGAAAATAGTATGTTATAAAGACAAAATAATAAAAGCTATTAATTCCGTAGTAAAAGGTGTAGCATCTAAAACTACAATGCCTATACTAGAAGGAATACTTATACAAACAAATGATAATGAAATAAAATTAACAACCTATGATTTAGAAATAGGAATAGAATATATAATGGAATGTGAAGTAGAAGAACAAGGAAGTACAGTAGTAAATGCAATAATGTTTAGTGAAATTATAAGAAAATTACCAGATACAGAAATACATATTAGTGTAAACGAAAATAATTTACTAGAAATTGAATGTGAGGGATCACATTATAAACTAGCAACTATGAATCCAGAAGAATTTCCAGAATTACCAAAAATAGAAATAGAAAATTCAATAGAAATTGACCAAAATGTATTAAAAAATATGATTAGAAAAACAATTTTTGCAACAAGTACTGAAGAAAGTAGACCAATATTTACAGGATGTTTATTCGAAATAGAAAATAATAAATTAAGTTTAGTAGCAGTAGACGGTTTTAGACTAGCATTAAGAACAATATTCCTTACAAAACAAACAAATGACTTTAATGCAGTAATACCAGGAAAAACTTTAGTTGAAGTAAACAAAATTTTATCAGATTCTTTTGAACCAGTAAAAATAGGAGTATCAAAAAATCAAGCATTATTTGAAATGGACAACTGTAAAATAGTTACAAGAATCCTAGATGGAGAGTTTTTAAATTATAAAAATGTAATTCCAAGTAATTGGGAGACAAGAATTAGAGTAAATAAAAACAATATTCAAAATAGTTTTGAAAGAATAAGCTTAATTTCAGCATCATCTATGGAAAAAGAGAAAAAATATCCAGTAAAAGTACAAGTAGATATTGGAAAAGTAGTAATATCATGCACAAACCAAACAGGTGATGCTAAAGAAGAATTATTTGTTTCAACAGAAGGAAAAAATTTAGAAGCAGGATTTAATCCAAAGTATTTCTTAGATGCATTAAAAGCAATAGAAGATGAAGATGTATTTATAGAATTTGGTAGTAGCATATCCCCATGTTTAGTAAAATCTGTGGAAAACAATGATTATGTATATATGATTTTACCAATTAGATTAAAAGAATAAATGCTTAAGCATTTATTCTTTTTTTGAGCAATTTTTTAGAGAAGTGTTGATAAAGTTTTCCACATTTTATTTATTATTTGTGGAAAACTTTTTTGATAAAATTCAAATAAATTAGAATAAAATCGAAAAAAATTAAAAATAAAAGAAAAAAGGAGATAAAGTATTTTAAAATAATTGTGGAAAGTGAAAAAAATCGTGAAAAATCAAAAAAAATAGGAAAAAAAAGATAAAAAAAGATATTAGTACAATTTCTAGAAAAAAAGTTATACACATTTTTTAACTTTTTATGTGGAAAATTATCATGATGAATTTTTTATTAATCTAAAATAAATTTAATTAATAAAAATTAATAAAGAATAAATTAATTTAATTATAAAAT
>CATYUF010000078.1 GCA_958413095.1 uncultured Clostridium sp. | reverse complement strand
GGGTCGGAGACAAAAATCATGGTTATATAATTCAAAATAAAAGTAATTATTTAAAGTTTACCATGATTTTTGTCTCCGACCCCAAAATCATGTCTTTAAAATCACGAAATTCCTCTTGTTTTTTGTCAAAAATTATTATATATTAATATAGCAAAATACAATTTAATAACAATATAAGTTAATAAAAAATAAAAAAACAAGGTAAAAAATATATAGTATAAATTATTAATCAAAAGATTGAAAGAGAGAGAATTTTATGTATTTAAAAAGATTAGAATTACAAGGTTTTAAATCATTTGCAGATAGAACTATTTTAGAATTTATGCCTGGAATTACAACTGTTATAGGACCAAATGGTTCTGGTAAGAGTAATATATCTGATGCTATAAGATGGGTATTGGGCGAGCAAAGTATGAAGTCTTTAAGAGGAACAAAATCTCTTGATATTATATTTGCTGGAACTCAAAATAGAAAATCTTTAGGATTTGCAGAGGCTTCACTAGTTTTTGATAATAGTGATGGAGCTTTACCTATTGAATATACAGAAGTAACAGTAACAAGAAAAATTTACAGAAGTGGTGAAACAGGCTATTTTATAAATAAAGTACCATGTAGATTAAAAGACGTATTAGAGTTATTTATGGACACAGGTATTGGAAAAGATGGATATTCTATAATAGGACAAGGTAAAATTGATGAAATATTAAGTAATAAGTCAGAAGATAGAAGACACATTTTTGAAGAAGCAGCAGGTATTGTTAAATATAGGGTAAGAAAAGCAGAAAGTGAAAAGAAATTAGAACATACAAAAGTAAATTTATTAAGGATAAATGATATTTTATCAGAGATAGAAACTAATATCGACCCCTTAAAAATACAATCAGAAAAAGCAAAGAAATATCTTAATTTGAGAGAAGAGTTAAAAAATATTGAAATAGGTTTATTTCTATACAATATAGAAAAATATAAAATAGATTTAGAAAATATAGTAAAAGACGAAGAAATATATAAAACTCAATGTAATGATGAAGAAGGTAGACTTGAAAGAATTAAAAACTTAAAAGAAGAGTTAAAATCAGAAGTAGAAGAAATAACAAATAAGATAGAAGAAATTTCTAACTTAGGATTTGAAAGTCAAAAAGAAATTGAAATGCTAAATTCAGATATAAATGTATCAAATACTCGTATTTCAAATAATAAAGAAAACGGTAAAAGATTCGAAGAAGAAATAGAAGAGTTAAATACAAGAATAGCTGAATTACAAGAAGAAAGAGAACAAAAAGAACTAAAAAAAGAAAATCTAAAAACTAATAAAGAAAAATTCACAAAAGAATTACAAGAAAAAGAAGAAGAATTAGCTAAAATAACTAAAAAACTTTCAAGTAAAGAAATAGAAATAGAAGGCTACAAAAAGAAAGTAGAAGAAAATACTGACAGAAGATATGAATTACAAGCAAATATAAGTGAACAAGATATAAACTATCAAAACTATGAAAGAAGACAAAATCAAATAAAAAATGAACTTTCAAGTAATATTTCTGAGTTAGATGGTACAAGAATGAAAAAAGATGAAATTTCAAAAGAATTTTATGAAATAGACAGTAAGAGAAATAAAATATTAACAGGACTAAAAGAAATAAATTCTAGTAAGGAAGAAGCTGACAAGAAGATAAAATCGTTTGAAAATAGTATAAATATGTATTCAAGTGAGATGAGAATTAAAGAGTCAAAATTAAAATTTTTGATAGAAACTGAAAAAGAAAAAGAAGGATATATAAAAAGTGTTAAATCATTATTAAAAGATTGTGAAAACATAAAAGAACTAGGAAAAGGAATGAATGGAGTTCTAGCAAATGTAATAGAAGTTCCAGAAGAATATCAAACATCAATAGAAATGTGTTTAGGAGCAAGTTTACAAAATATTGTAACTGAAACAGAAGAAGATGCAAAAAGATTAGTAGAACATTTAAGAAAAAATAATTTAGGTAGAGCATCATTTTTACCAATAACATCAGTAAAAGGTAAGAAAATAGAAAAAATAAAAGGAAATGAAAAAGGTGTTATTGGAATTGCATCTGACTTGATAAAATATAGTAAAAAGTATGAACAAATTGTGTTGAATTTATTAGGAAGAACAGTAATAGTTGACAATATGGAAACAGCAATAAAAGTTTCAAAGCAAAACTCATATTCATTTAGAATAATAACTTTAGATGGAGATGTTATAAATCCATCAGGAGCAATCACAGGAGGGTCAGTAGCTAAGAAGACTGTTAATATTCTAGGTAGAGGAAAAGAAATAGAAAAACTTGAAAAAGAAATAGCAAAACTTAAAGAAAAAATAACAAATCTAGAAAAAGAAAAAGCAGAATATGAAAGCTCAATAGGAGATATATTAGAAAATGCAGAAGCTTTAGAAAAAGAATTACAAGAAATAGAAATAACATATGCAACAGGAAAACAAAAAATAATAGCAATAGATGAAAATATATCTAGAATAGAAATGAGATTGAATAAATTAAAAGAAGAACAATCAAAATTAGAAGAACAAAAAAATCAAGCAACTGAAAATAAAAAGAATATAGAAAACGAAATAAAGGGAATATCAGAAGAAAATGAAAAATTGTCAAAAATAATTACAGAATTTGCAGAGCTAAATAAAGATAATCAAAAATACATAGATGACTTGAATTTTGATATAACAAACTTAAAAATTTCAGTATCTTCATTTGATGAAAGTGAAAGTTCAATTCAAGAAATACAAGAAAGAATAGATGCAGAATTAGAAAATACAAGTAAAAGTATAGAAAATAAAAAGCTGCAAATAGAACAAATAAAACAAGACAATTTTAATTTGGAAAAATCAATTCAAGAAATAAAAGAAAAAATAAATAATATAAAAGAAACAGTACAACAAAGTGGCTCAAAAATAGAAGAAATGAAAAAAGAAAGAATTGAAAAAAATCAAAAATTGTCATCACAAGAAGAGGAGATAACATCAAAATTTAAAGTTATAGAAGATTTAAAAGCTCAAATTGTAAAAATAGAAGTAAGAAAAACAAAACTAGAAGAAGATATTAATGAGATAATTAATAAAATGTGGGAAGAATATGAACTTACTCCAAATAATGTAGTAGACTATAAAAAGCCAGACAATGTGCAATTAACACAAAAGAAAGTAAAAGGTCTAAGAAATGAAATAAGAGAACTAGGAAGTGTTAATGTAGATTCGATTGAAGAGTATAAGACATTAAAAGAAAGATATGACTTTATGTGTGAACAAAGAGTGGATTTAGAAAACACAATGTCAAAATTAAGAAAAGTAATATCTGATATGACAGGAATAATGAAACAACAGTTTAAAGAACAATTTGCATTAATAAACAAAAACTTCTCTGAAGTGTTTAAAGAATTATTTGGTGGTGGAAATGCAAGTCTAAAACTAGAAGATGAAGAAAATATTTTAGAATGTGGAATAGAAATAACAGTACAACCACCAGGCAAGAAACTACAAAATATGATGTTACTATCAGGAGGAGAAAAGGCATTTACAGCAATAGCTTTATTATTTGCAATATTAAAAATAAATCCAGCACCATTCTGTGTCCTTGATGAAATAGAGGCAGCACTTGATGATGTAAATGTTTATAGATATGCAGAATATTTAAAGAAATTTGCAAAAGATACTCAATTTTTGGTTATAACACATAGAAAAGGTACTATGGAAGCTGCTGATACGGTATATGGTGTTACTATGGAAGAGAGGGGGATTTCAAAGTTGTTGTCTATGAAATTGAGAGAACATTAAATAGAGTGAAACATAAAAAACTAAAGTATTAGAAGATAGTGCTTTAGTTTTTTTGTATTTAATGATATTTTAAGCTTCTAAAAATCTATCATCAAAATTGCTTGTATCAAATAATTTTTCGATAGGAATTTCAAGAGCTTTACTAAGTTTCCACAGAGTAAACACACTAATTCCTTGATTAATGTGTTCACTTTCTAAATTAGCTATTAATGCAGTAGAAACATTAATAAGTTCAGCTAATTGAGCTTGTGTCATTTTTCCTTTTTTTAAATTGTATAATTTTCTATAAAATTTTATATTATGTCCAATTATTTCAAATAATTCTTGTGATTCAATTTCAGCCATAAAAGTACCTCCAATATATATAGTATATTTTCTAATGTTGAATAAGAAAATACAATAAATTTAAAATGATAAAAAGTCATTGACAATGATAATGAGGTTAGTATATAATTATTTATGTAACAAGAATATAAAACTTTTTTGTGGGCAAAATATATAATTAAGTGATATATAATTGATACTAACATGTAATAAAAAGGGGATACAAAGGATGATGAATTATGAAAAAAATATTAAAAAGCAAAATAATGGAATAACATTAATTGCGTTAGTTATAACAATAATAGTATTATTGATTTTGGCGGGAGTAAGTATAGCAATGCTAACAGGAGATAACGGAATACTAACTCAATCAAAACAAGCAAAAATAGAAACAGCCAAAGGAAGCTTAAAAGAAGAAATAAATTTAATGATACAAAAAAGAAAAATAGATGAAGCAACAGGAAAAAAAGTATCACTGAAAGAAGAATTAGAAAAAGAAATAACTGGAGAAAAAGTAATAGAAGAAATAGACGGAATAGTAGACGCATGTTACTTAACAAAAGAAAATGAAACAATAACAGTATATGAAGATGGAACAATAGCAGAAGGAAAAATAATATGGGATGGAATAAGTAAAACAAAACCAGAAATAGATAGTGAAGGAAACTGGCATATAAAAGGAGCAAATGAATTAAAATTTTTTGAGGAATTTGTAAATGGAAAACTAAGTGAAGAAGAAAAGCAAGGTATAAATATAGTAAAAACAACAACAATATATTTAGAAAATCATATAGACTTAGGCGCAAGACAAGAAAATGGAATAAAAACAAGAGGAACAAATTGGGAACCAATAGGAAAAGCGAATCCATTTTTAGGAATATTTGATGGAAATAATTACACAATAAGAGGAATGTATATAGACCAAGCTAGTAATTTTGCAGGTTTATTTGGAAAGGCAAATGAAATAAAAAATTTAACAATAAAAGATAGTTATGTGACAGGAGGATCAGGTACAGGAGGAATAGTAGGTTTAGGAGTTAAGATAGAAAATTGTCATAATAAAAATACAACAGTAATATTAAGAGAAGGTAATTATTTTGGAGTAGGAGGAATAGTTGGACAAATAAATGAAAAGATGGAAAGTTGTAGTAATACAGGAAAAATAATAGCAAATGGAAAGCATACAGATAAAGGATATAGTCAGTGTGGAGGAATTGTAGGGCAAACTAGGTCTAAACAAGAAGTAATAATAAAAAACTGTACTAATCAAGGAGGAGTAACAGGAAAAGGAAAAAGAGTCGGAGGAATAGTAGGAAATGCTAGTACTGAAACAACAATAAAAGAATGTAAGAATAGTGGAGAAGTAGTAGGAGAAAATCAATTAGTAGGAGGAATAGCAGGCTGGGCAGGTGCAAATATAGAAAAAAGTGAAAATCAAGGAAAAGTAATAGGAAAAGGAGAAATAATAGGAGGAATAGCAGGAGAAGCTAAGACTGGAACAACAATAAAAGAATGTAAGAATAATGGAGAAATAACAGGAGAAAACAATAATGTAGGTGGGATAGTAGGAGTAACATTTGGTAATATTGAAAATTCACATAATATAGGAGTAGTATTAGGAAAAGGTTCAGTAGGAGGAATACTAGGACAGATAGGTATAGACGCTAAGTCACATATATTAAATTGTAGTAATGAAGGAAAAATAGAAGCACAAGGAAAATACGAAGGAGAAATTACGGCAGTAGGGGGAATAATAGGTTGGACCTCAGTAACTGGAACATCAGGAAAAATAGAAAATGTATATAACAAAGGAGAAGTTATTTCAAGAGATATAACTGGAAGAGGAATTGGAGGAATAATAGGAAGAAATTCTAATACATTTGAATTAATAAATTGCTATAATAAAGGAACTGTAAAGGGAACAGATGGAATTGGGACAATTATAGGATTTCAATATGAAAATAATAATGACAATGTAAGAAATTCATATTATTTAAATACATTAGGAATAAAAGCAATAAATAACCAAGATGATGCTAGTAAAAACATAATAGGAGTAAGTGATGACATAAATAGTTATGAAGAATTTCTTAATTGGATAATAACAAAACAATAATTCGATAAAATGACAACAATTATAATTTATATTTTAAACACTCTAATAAGTATAAGTAAAAAAACTGAAACGAAATCAGGAAAATTACTTATGCTTTTTTATTGTATAGAAAAAATCATCTTTTATCTTGACCCTATATAAGATTTTTCCGTATACAACAAGTAA
>CATYUF010000077.1 GCA_958413095.1 uncultured Clostridium sp. | reverse complement strand
AAAAACTTAATCATGTCTCTTTTGTTCTTGAATTATTTATGTTAAAATATTAAAAATTAAGTAAAAAAGGTAAGTAGAGGGAGAAAAAGATGTTTGAAAATAATAGTGAAATAACAATTAGTAGTATATTTAGTACACAAAATATTATAATATATTTAATAGTAATTAATATATTAGGTTTTTTATTAATGTTCATAGATAAGCAAAAAGCTAAAAAAGGTAAATGGAGAATTCCAGAAAAAACATTATTTATAGTAACTACTTTGGGTGGAGGAATTGGTACGATAGCAGGTATGTATATATTTAGACATAAAACTCAAAAATTAAATTTTGTAGTGGGATTGCCATTAATAACAATATTAGAAGTATTATTAGTGATATATTTTATATTTTTTAGTTAATTATTTGAAAATACATTAGAATATAAATTATTTAATAGAAGTTTGTTAGAAAAATCAAAAGTTAAATATTCATATATTTTAATGTATTTTTTATATTTTATTAGTACACATAAAAAGAAAAATAAATGATATATATAAATCGATATTATATAAACCTATATAAGTTGTGAACAACTTGTGAACGAAAGTTGTCTATTTATAATTATCCACGAAGTTATCCACAGTTTCCACAAAAGAAAAAACACGAGAAAAAATGACAAAAAAAGTTAACAAAGTATACATAATGACAAAAAATGAATATACTATATAAATATAAGTAATAAATTAGAGGGGGAAATATCAATGAATAAAATAATACAGAAGATACATCACCATTTTAAAAGAACTGTAGATAAAAGTGAAATTGATATAAATGAATTAGAAGAATTAGTAAAAAAGGGAGCAATACTAATAGATGTAAGAAGTCCACAAGAATATAAAGAAGGACATTTAGACAATGCTATATTAATACCAGAATATGATATAAATAAAAAAATATTGGATAGATTTAATATAAACGAAGAGATAATATTATATTGTTCTACTGGAAATAGAAGCAGAAAAGTAAAGAAAAAAATGGAAAAAATGGGGTATGTCAAAGTGTATAATTTAAGAGATGGCATAAATTAAAACAGAAATTAATAAAAATAAACTGAAATAAAATACAATTAACTACAAAATGAACTCATTTATCACTAAGAAAAAATTTGATAATATAAATAAAAAATAAAAATAGGTGATAAAATGAGGAAACCAAGTAGTATAAAGATAGGAAAAAATTTACAAAAAATAAGAAAAAGTTATGGATATACACAAGAAAGATTAGCAGAAGAAATAGAAGTATCAATAAGATATGTAAGTGATATGGAACAAGATAGAGCAAAACCTTCATATGAAGTTCTTATACGAATATGTAACTTATATAAAATTGGTTTGAATCAAATATTTAGTGGTTATTTAACAGATACAAATAATAAAATTTTAGAATATTCTCTTTCAGGATATGAAAAATTATCAAATGAAGATAAAGAAACAATAAAATATTTGATAATGTATTTTAACAAGAAAAGTAGTGATATTATATAAGTAAAGTTGATGAAAAAAGGATAGAGGCAAGTCAATGATTTGCCTCTATTATCTTGCAGTTTTATATAAACTATGTTAAAATTATGAAAAAAGAGTGGAGGACATATGAAAGAAAGACAAAAACATATAAGAAATTTTAGTATAATAGCACATATAGACCATGGAAAATCAACATTAGCTGATAGATTAATAGAAATGACAGGAGTATTATCTAAAAGGGAAATGGAAAGTCAAGTTTTAGATAATATGGAGATTGAAAAAGAAAGAGGAATAACAATAAAATCTCAAGCTGTAAGAATGATATATAAGGCAAAAGATGGACAAGAATATACCTTGAATTTAATAGATACACCTGGACATGTGGATTTTAATTATGAAGTTTCTAGAAGTTTAGCAGCTTGTGATGGAGCGATATTGGTAGTAGATAGTAGTCAAGGAGTAGAAGCACAAACACTTGCAAATGTTTATTTAGCAATAGATAATAATTTAGAAATATTACCAGTTTTAAACAAAATAGATTTACCAAATGCTAGAGTAGAAGAAGTTAAAAATGAAATAGAAGATATAATAGGAATTCCAGCACAAGATGCACCATGTATTTCAGCAAAATCAGGATTAAATGTAGAAGAGGTTTTAGAAAGAATTGTTACAGATTTACCAGCACCAGGTGGAAATGAAGATGAAAAAACTAAATGTCTAATTTTTGATTCTTATTATGATAATTATAAAGGTGCAGTGGCATATGTAAGAGTTGTAGATGGAAGTGTAAAAGTTGGAGATGAAATAAAATTGATGGCAACTAACAGAAGATTTACAGTTGCTGAAGTTGGATATTTTGTACCTGGTTCATATATGCCAGTTCAAGAAATAAAAGCAGGAGAAGTTGGATATATTGCAGCAAGCATTAAAAATTTATCAGATATACATGTAGGAGATACCATAACATTAAAAAATGCTCCAGCAAAAGAACCATTAAAAGGATATAAGAAAGTGACTCCTATGGTATATTGTGGATTATATCCAATAGATGGAAGTCAATATGAAGATTTAAAAGAAGCGTTAGAAAAATTAAAGTTAAATGATGCAGCACTTGAATATGAGGCTGAAACATCAGCGGCTTTAGGCTTTGGATTTAGATGTGGTTTTTTAGGGCTATTACACCTAGAAATTATAGAAGAAAGATTAGATAGGGAATTTGACTTAGGATTAATTACAACAGCACCATCAGTTATTTACAAAGTTTATAAAACTACAGGAGAAGTAATTGAATTATACAACCCAGAAGAATTACCAACTCCTCAAGAAATTTCATATATAGAAGAACCATTTGTGACAGCAAATATTTTAACCCCAAAAGAATATGTAGGAAATATAATGGAATTATGTCAAAGAAGAAGAGGAGTATATATTGATATGAAATATTTGGATGAAAATAGAGTAACATTAATATATGAAATGCCTTTAAATGAAATAATTTATGACTTTTTCGATAACTTAAAATCAAAAACAAAAGGTTATGCTTCACTTGATTATGAATTTAAAGAATATAGAAAATCAAACTTAGTGAAATTAGATATATATATAAATGGAGAACCTGTTGATGCATTAAGTTTTATAGTACATAAAGATAGTAGTTATGAAAGAGGAAAAAAGATGGTAGAAAAATTAAAAACTGTAATACCAAGAAAATTATTTAAGATTCCAATTCAAGCTGCTGTTGGTGGTCAAATAATTGCAAGAGAAACAATATCTGCAATGAGAAAAGATGTACTTGCGAAATGCTATGGAGGAGATATTACTAGAAAGAAAAAGTTACTAGAAAAACAAAAGAGAGGGAAGAAAAAAATGCGTGAAATTGGAAATGTAGAAATACCACAAGAAGCATTTTTATCAGTTTTGAAATTAGATGATGAGTAAAATTAGGCAAAATAAAGCAGCACACAATAAATGTGTGCTGAGGTAGTACTAAGGTTTTACGCGGGATGCATTACTAAGTTATGAAATGTTAAAAAATAGAGAGAAGGATTAAACTGTGAAAGAAAATAAAAGAAAAAAAAATTTTAAAGTAAAGACAAATAATAGAACAGAAGCAAACAAAAAAGAAGAGAAAACTTTTGATGATCAAATTGAAGGAAGAAATTCCGTGTTAGAACTATTAGAAAGTGGGAAAGATATAAATAAAATATTTATAGAAAAAGGCGAAAAACATGGTTCTATCCACAAAATAATAGCGATAGCAAAAGAAAAAAAGATAATAATAGTTGAAAAAGAAAAAAGAAAAATGCAAGAAATGGCACAAACTCAAAATTATCAAGGTGTAATTGCGATAGTCCCACCATTCGAATATTGTGAAATAGAAGATATAATGGAAGAAGCAAATAAAAAGAAAGAAGATCCATTTGTATTAATATTAGATGGAATAGAAGATCCACATAATTTAGGTTCAATAATAAGAACAGCAGAAACAGCAAGAGTGCATGGTATTATAATACCTAAAAGAAGAGCGGCAACAGTGAATAGTACAGTAAATAAAGTTTCAGTTGGAGCAGTAGAACATATGAAAATCGCAAGAGTGAATAATATAACAGATGCAATAAATGAACTTAAAGAGAACGGGCTATGGATATGTGGTGCAGACTTAAATACGGATAAATATTATTATAACCAAGATTTAACACGGACCAATAGGAATAGTAATAGGAAATGAAGGTTCAGGAATAAGTGATAAGGTAAAGAAAAATTGTGATTTTTTAGTTAAAATTCCAATGAGAGGAAAAGTGGATTCATTAAATGCTGCAGTTTCAACAGGGATAATAGTATTCGAAGCGCTTAAGCAAAGAATAAAATAAGTTTTAGGGGGAAATACATATGATAATGCCAAAAAAGAAGAGAATGTTAGTAACTACTATAGTTATAGTTAGTATTTTAGTAATTATAGGAATTGTGACATGTATAGGATTATATATGACAACTGATTTATTTAAGTCAAATAGAGAATTATTTGTAAAATATGCAACAGGTACTTTTTCTAATCTAAATAAATTATTTGACGATAATAATATGAATGAAATGAAAGAAATTTTTCAAAATAATAAATATGAAATAAGTTCAAATACAGAAGTAAGATATCAAGAAGGAGAAAATAAAGAAAATCCAATAAATAATATAAAATTAACAGTAAATGGAAAGGTTGAAAAAAGTCAAAATTATGATTACCAAAATATAGCATTAAAAAATAAAGAAGAGAAAATATATGGAATAGAATATTTAAAAAACAATGATGAATATGGTATAAGAATAAATGGAATTCAACAATTTGCATCAAAAAATATAAATAATAAAGATAATAATGAAGAAAGTAAAGAAACTTTATTAGACGAATTAGCTATAAATTCAAATGAAGAAAATGAGGTTAACTTGCTTAAACTAATTTCAGAAATGGATTTAAAAAATACAAAAATCAAGTTAACAGAAGAAGAAAATATTGAATTACAAAATAGGTATATTCCGATTTTAATGAAAAATGTAAGTGAAGATAGATTTTCAAAAAAACAAAATGTTCTTGTTACAGTAAATGAACAAAAAATAAATACAAATTCATATAGTTTAACTTTTACCAAAGAGCAATTAAATAACATATATATAGAAATGTTAACACAATTAAAGCAAGATAATATTATACTTTCAAAAATTGATGAAATGGACAAGATAAGACACCAATATAATGTATTAACAAATAACAAAAATGAAGTTAATAATAAAGAGGAATTCATAAAAGGAATTGAAGAGAAAATAAAAGAAATACAAAGCACTAATATTGGAAATGACACAAGAAAAGTAACTGTGTTTGAAAGTAATATGCAGCCAATTGGATTGCAAATTGAAGCAAATGAATATACTATAGCTATTATGACAAATGAAATTGATAATATAATAGATTATGAATATTCAAAAGCGAAAACTACAGAAAAAGAAAATACAATTAATTTTAAAATGCAAAAAATTTCAAATATAAATGATGATACTATTAATATAGAATATAATATAGTAGAAGATGATGTGGAAACAACAAATTATTTAACTAAAAATGTAAAATTTGATAAAGCCTTTGCGAAAACATCAATAGAAATAGGTAGAAAAAATAGCAATTCAGAAATAAAAATAAATACTCAAAAAGAAGAAAAAATAGTAAATGAATTTAAAGATAAGATAGAATTTAATAATAAAAATAGTGTTAATGTGAATAAAATTAGTGAAGAACAAAAAACTAATATAGACAATATAATGAAAGATTTAAACAATAAGCAAATAGAAAAGGTATTTGAAAACATTTCAAAAGAAGAAATAAATAATATTTTAGAAAAATTAGATTTGAAATTGGAAGAAGCAGAAGAAATTTCGGGAGAAGGTTTTATAAGTGAAATAGAAAGAAATAGATTCAATTCTAATTTTGAATTTTTTGAAGGAAGTAAAGTTAGTAAAGATAATATCTTAAAATTAATCGAGGTTGCAAAAAATAATTTGGAAGACGTTAGAGTAACTAAATATAAAGAAATGAAAAATAATGAAAAGGATAAAGAACCAGAACCAGAGGAATATAAATTGACAATAAAAAAGAATAAGTATAATGAAAGCTTAGCAAATGATTTGACTACAAATATAAAAAATTCAAAAGATAATGAATATGATGTAAGAATAGAGTATAGTCAAAAGACAGGTTTGGTAGAAAACATTTTTATAACAGTAAGCAAATAGCGTGATAAGATTGATAAAAGACTAAAAAATTTATATAGATTTTTAGTCTTTTTAAATTATATAAATATTGAATACAAATATAGTGAAAAGAAAAATAAAAAATTGCAAAAAAAGTATTGACAGAGCAAAATAAAAATGTTAATATAAATGAGCACTAAGGAAGTGCAAAAAAGAATAAAAA
>CATYUF010000076.1 GCA_958413095.1 uncultured Clostridium sp. | reverse complement strand
AGAAATAGTTTGGCTATTTTGATAAAGAGAAATCCTACTAAAAGTTTATGCTATCTTTATATAACAAAAAAATTGCAATATTATATAAAAAATGCTATAATCTATCCAATAGTTAATAAAGGAGATACTAATATGAAAATAAATAGCAAAGTAAGTGAATATATATCATTAGGGGTTAAATTAGGGTTATTTGATGGCTATAATTTGAAACAAGTAAGAGAAAAACTCAGTAATTTAAGTATTGTTAAAGATGAGTTTTTATCAGGAGATGCAGAAGCAATACTAGAAAATGATAAGAAAATTATTAAAATTAATCCTCAAAAATATATTGGAAAAGAATATTATTTTCTTGATGAAGTTCTTTTTCATGAATTTACACATTTTACTAATGAAATACATAATGATTTATATTCTTCTAATAGTAAAAAAAAGATTTTTTCATTTGAAAAAAGATATGAATATATTTCAAACACTGATGAATTAGCACAATATCCAGCTTGGGGAGCAATTTTACTAGATGAAGGAATTGCACAAAAAGTTGCTCAATCTATGGTTGAAACCAAATATGGTAGAAAGATATATAGTTTGAAACCATATTCCTCAAGTATATTTGGCAAGGAGTTTAATTTTTATACTACATTTGCAGATTATTCAGAATATGAAAATATTGCAGAAAAGTTTTCTAAAAGTATTGTAGGAAATTCAGGCTTAGTTGGACTAGCCAAATTATCTATGAAAGATAAATGCTTAGATATGATATTTTCAAAATATTCAGAACAGCCTAACGGAGCAGAAAATTTATATAAAATATTAGGATATATGGGAAATATAGCAATTGCAGATTATGCAAGTAAAGGACATTTTATCGTAGAAAATTCTGAAAATCTTAGAAAAAAAGAAAATGTTGTAAAATCGTATAAAAGCGCAAATAACATAATAGATAATATGGTTTCAAAACAAGGTCCAGATTTTTATGAGTAAATATTATTGATATAATAAAATGATTTTTTATAAAGAAATACAAATAAAATAAAGATGAATATGTGCAATATTATAAAATAAGAGAAATATAATGTTAAAAAATTAAAACTAAGATAAAAGAGTGATATATAATATTAAAAGGGAGGAAATTTAATATGAATGAAAAATTCGAGCCAAAAGATTTTGAAGACAAATTATACAAGGAATGGGAAGAAAAATGATATTTTAAACCTAGTATGGACAAATCCAAAGAAAGTTACTGCATAATGATGCCACCACCAAATGTTACAGGAAAACTACATATGGGACATGCATTAGATGGTACAATACAAGATATATTAATTCGTTTTAAAAGAATGCAAGGATATAATACTCTATGGCTTCCAGGTTCTGACCATGCATCTATTTCAACAGAAATGAAAGTGGTAGAAAAATTAAAAAATGAAGGAAAAACTAAACAAGAAATAGGAAGAGAAAAATTTTTAGAAGAAGCTTGGGAATGGACTAAATTGTATGGTGGAACAATTCAAGAACAACAAAAGAAATTAGGATGTTCTTGTGATTGGGACAGAAGAAGATTTACTTTAGACGAAGGATTATCAGAAGCAGTTTTAGAACAATTTGTAGATTTATATAATAAAGGACTAATATATAAAGGAACAAGAATGATAAATTATTGTCCTAATTGTAAAACATCTATATCAGATGCAGAAGTTGAATATAAGGAAGAAGCATCACACTTATGGCATATAAGATATAAAATATCGGGAGAAGAAGATAGATATATAATAGTGGCAACTACAAGACCAGAAACAATGCTAGGAGATACAGCAGTTGCAGTACATCCAGATGACGAAAGATATAAAGATTTAGTAGGTAAAAAATGTATTTTACCTATAATGAATAAAGAAATTCCAATTATTGCAGATGAATTTGTAGAAAAAGAATTTGGAACAGGGTGTGTAAAAATAACACCAGCACATGATATGAATGATTATCAAGCAGGAATAAGACATAACTTAGAAATAATTGAAGTTTTTGATGAAAACTACAAAATGGGAAATTTAGTGCCTGAATATAAAGGAATGGATTTGTTAGAAGCAAGAAAGAAAATTGTAGAAAAGCTAAAAGAAATAGGAGCATTAATAAAAGAAGAAGAATATATTCATAATGTTGGTAAATGTGAAAGATGTAAAACAACAATAGAACCAAAAATATCAGAGCAATGGTTTGTATCAATGAGAGATTTAGCCAAAAAAGCAGCAGATTCAGTAAGAAATAATGAAGCTAAATTTATACCACAAAAATATGAAAAACAATACTTTAACTGGTTAGATAATATTCAAGATTGGTGTATATCAAGACAATTATGGTGGGGACACCAAATACCAGCATATTATTGTGAAGAATGTGGACATATAAATGTTGCTAAAAAAGCACCAGAAAAATGTGAAAAATGTGGTAGCACAAAATTACATCAAGATGAAGATACACTAGATACATGGTTTAGTTCAGCCTTATGGCCATTTTCAACTTTAGGTTGGCCAGATACAGAAACAGAAGATTATAAAACATTTTATCCAAGTAATGTATTAGTAACAGGATTTGATATAATAACTTTCTGGGTTTCAAGAATGATGTCACAAGGCATTGAATTTACAGGAAAAGCACCATTTAAAGATATATTAATTCATGGAATGGTACGAGATAGCCAAGGAAGAAAAATGTCAAAAACTCTAGGAAATGGAATAGACCCAATAGAAATAATTGATAAATATGGGGCTGATAGTTTAAGATTTGCCGTTATATCAGGAACAACAATGGGAAATGATATAAGATATATGCCTGAAAAACTAGAACAAGCATCAAACTTTGCAAATAAAATATGGAATGCAACAAAATTTATTACTAATAATGAAGTAAAAGAAGAAGATATTATAAAATTCCATGAAGAAGTATATAACAAAGAAACAAAAAAATATAATAGTGAATTATTAAAAATTGAAGATAAATGGATAATAAGTAAATTAGAAACACTAATTGTGGAAGTAACAAACAACTTAGAAAATTATGATTTAGGAGTTGCACTTGATAAAGTATATAACTTTATTTGGAATGAGTTTTGCGATTGGTACATAGAAATGGTAAAACCAAGATTGTATAGTGAAGATTATAATGAAAAAGTAAAAGTATGTTATGTATTAGATTATATATTTGGTATATCTATGAAACTATTACATCCATTTATGCCATTTGTAACAACAGAAATTTATAGAAATTTAGTAAAATATAATGATAAAGATTTGATGGTATCAAAATGGCCAGGTGCAAGAAATAAAGATGGATTTAAAGACGAAGAAAATTTTGTAGAAATGCTAAAAAGAATAATAACAGAAATAAGAAATACAAGAGCAAAAATGAATGTCCATCCATCAAAAAAAGCAGATTTAATATTTGTTACAGAAAAATATGAGAGCAAAATTAAAGAAGCAAAAGAATTTTTATTAAAGCTAGGATTTGGAAATGATATTATAATTCAAGAAAATAAAACAGGTATAAAAGAAGATGCAATAAGTATATTAGAAGAAGGAGTTGAGCTATATATTCCATTTGAAGGTCTAGTTGATATGGAACAAGAAAGAAAAAGACTAGAAGAAGAAAAGAAAAGACTAAAATCAGAAGTAGCAAGATGTGAAAAAATGCTATCAAATCCAGGTTTTATGAATAAAGCACCTCAAAGTAAAATTGAAGAAGAACAAGCGAAATTACAAAAATATAAAGAAATGTTAGCAAAATTAGAAAAGTAACAATTGATTTTATATCTAATTTATAATATTATAAAAGCATATATTAGTTTGAAATATCCAAATGATAACTGATATGTGCTTTTTTGTTTTATAGAAGAGATAATTATTTTTACGATAGATTTATAGTTACTGGATAATGATTTTTAAAATTATCACTCTTTTCTAGCCCTTCTACAATAAAAAACATTATCCAGTAGCATAAGATAAAACATTAATTCAGTTTTGGGTTAAAGTAGAAGAAATTTAAATAATTTTGGATAATATCTAAATTTTATAAATTATTAATTCTAATTTGAAGTTAAAAGGAAAGGATTGTACGAGTATGAAAAAAATATTATTAATAGAAGATGACAATGGAATTCAAACTACAATTAAATATTATCTTCAGACAGAAGGTTTTATTGTTGAAACGGCAAGTAAGGTAAAAGAAGGTTTAGAAAAAGTAAATAATAATCCTTATAATATAATTTTATTAGACATAAACTTACCAGATGGTACAGGATATGACTTTTATAAAAAAGTAAAAGAAGAAAAAAACATTTCAGTAATATTTTTAACAGCCTTAGATGAAGAAAAAGATATTGTAAAAGGTTTTGAATTAGGTGCAGATGATTATATAACAAAACCATTTCATGCAGGAGAATTATTGTCAAGAATAAAAAATGTTTTAAGACATAATAAATCGGAAGAATATGACATAATAAAAATAAAAAATATAGAAATAAATCTTACTAATAGTAAAGTATATAAAGCTCACAAGGAAATAGAACTAAAAGCCTTAGAATATAAAATACTTGTGATGTTGTTTGAAAATAGAGGAAGAATAATATCAAGAGAACAAATACTATCAAATATATGGGATAAAGATGAAAACTATGTAAATGATAATACATTGACTGTATACATAAAAAGAATAAGAGAAAAGATAGAAAAAAATCCAAATAATCCAGAGATAATAAAAACTATAAGAGGGTTGGGGTATAAGATAGAAAAATAAGAATAAACAAAATTCGAATAAAAAATAAGTTTAGTAAGAAGTTAAAGTAAATTATGATATAAAATAAAGTTATTTAGTTAAATTAATTTATACCTTCTGCAAATAAGAGCTAAAGGAACGAAAAAAGGAATGAGATGAAAAATGAATAAAAAACAAAAAAGAAATTTATGCATAATGATATTAATATTATTAGTTTTAATTATTATATCAAATATAAATCTGTTAAACATTATAAAAAATACATATAAAGAACAAATATATGATTATGCAAATCAAGTAATAAATGTGGTTGTTGAAAAAGAGCCTGAGTTAGAAGAAGAAATAATAAAAGAAGTTTTTTTAAAAGAAAGTACAAATAATCAAGATATATTAAATAAGTATGGATTTGAACCTAAAAATATAGATAGTATAAATCCTAAACTTAATAATTTAGCAACACCAATAATAATATTTACAGTACTTATAATGGTAGAAATTATAGGAATTATTTTCATTTTTATTATATATAATATAAAGCAAAATAAAAAGATAAAGGAATTAGATAAATATTGCAAAGAATTATTAAAAGGGAACTATTTATTAGATTTAAAAGAACAAGACGAAAGTAATTTTAGCATTCTAAAAAATGATATATATGATATGACAATAATGTTAAAAGAAAAGAATAGTATTTTAGAAAAAAATAGTAAAGACATAGAAAGATTAATATCAGATATTTCACATCAATTAAAGACACCATTAACAGCATTAAATTTAATTAATGATATATTATATAAAGACTTGGATTCAAAGAAAAAAGAGGAATTTTTGGATAATGCTCAAAAAGAGTTAGAAAAAATAAATTGGCTAGTAAAAAATATTTTAAATATAGCAAAATTAGATTCAAAAACAATAAAACTAAATAAGAAAAAAGAAAATGCATACGAAATATTAACAGAAATAAAAAATAATTTTAAACCAATGTGCGAAGCCAAAAATGCAGAAATAAAAATATTATCTAATAAAAAAGAAAATCTAGTATGTGATAAAAAATGGACTATGGAAGCTATTAGTAATATAGTAAAAAATGCATTAGAACATAAGGGAAAGGCTATAGAAATAAAAGTTGAAGAAAACAATATATATACTAAATTAAAAATAAAAGATAATGGAGAAGGAATTAGTAAAAAAGATATAACTCATATTTTTGAGAGATTTTATAAGTCAGAAAATAGTAGTAATGATAGTCTAGGAATAGGACTTGCTTTTTGTAAGAGTATTATAGATAATCAAAATGGAGAAATAAGAGTTAGAAGCTGTCAAGAAAAAGAGAATAGTGGTACGGAATTTGAGATAAAATTGTATAAATGATTTTTGGAACGTGATTTCGGGGTCGTGATTTCGGGGTCGGAGACAAAAATCATCACAGAAAAGTTAATTTTTTGTTTCTGACCTCGAAATCATGTCCCCAAAATTAAAAATCATTGAAAAAAAGCTAATTTTTATCTCTGACCTTAGAATTACTAAGCATATGCTATAAAAATCATCAGAAAAGCTGATTTTTGTCTCCGACCCCAAAGTCACGACCCCAAAGTCATCAAGAACATAAAAATTATTTAGAAAATTTTTCAAAAGTCATTTTAAAGTCACTTTCTTATTATAAGATAAAATAAATTAAAAGGTAATTCATACCTAAAAGTAAAAGACCAACTATTAAAAGTCAATAGTTTTTCTTAAAAAATTAAAAATAATATTT
>CATYUF010000075.1 GCA_958413095.1 uncultured Clostridium sp. | reverse complement strand
GGAATTTTATATTCATTAATATCTTTTTTTCCTGCTGGATAACATATTATTTCTGTTTTTTCTCTATTAAACAATATTCCATTTTCACTTATATAATTTTTATTCTTTTCTGATACTTTTATATATTCTAAGCTACTACATCCTGAAAATGCCTCACTACCTATGCTTGTTACTCCTTCGGGAATAGTTATGCTACTTAAGCTACTACATCCTGCAAATGCATCCCATCCTATCTCTGTTACTCCTTTGGGAATACTTATACTACTTAAGCTACTACATTCTTTAAATGCATAACTTTCTATTCTTCTTACACTTTCCGGGATAGTTATATTACTTAAGCTACTACATCCAGAAAATGCACCATTTTCTATGGTAGTAACACCTTCTGGAATTGCTATGCTTGTTAAGCTACTACATCCTTCAAATGCATACATATCTATAGTTGTTACTCCTTCGGGGATAGTTATGCTACTTAAGCTACTACATCCTTTAAATGCAGACCATCCTATCTCTGTTACTCCTTCTTCGATTATTATATTTTCTATAAGATTATCATATTGTTCAGGTATCTTATCTTTTATACCTCCTATACCTGATATAGTCAAAGTTTTATCTTTAAGTGTATATTTTCCTATTACACTGTTATCTCCTTTTTCTGACAAGTCAAATGTTGCTTCTTCCTTTATTTCATATTCTCTTGATGTTTCTTTTGTTGTTTCTTCTACTACTTCTCTTGGTTCTTCGATAGCTAATACTGTTGTATTTAATTCGTCTATTATTATTGCTAACATTTGAAATATTATTGTTAATAATATTGTTATTGTTGTTATACGTTTTATAGAATCTTTCATACAATATTCCCCCTTTTATATCTGCATATAAATATATTTCTTTATTAAATATTTGTAAACATATTTTCCTCCTTCTATTTTGGTAGTTTCAATAATCTCTTACGGATGTATTTTTCTTGGCTTTTTATCTTTTTTATTAAATTTTTATTACATTTTGTTGCATTCACTTATATTTTTCCATAAAAAAAGACGTACTTTGTACGTCCCTAAGATTTTAGCTATATTGCTCTTTTATATTTTATATATATTATTATTGTTATCACTATTAAGCTTAATATTATTATTAAGAATATGTTATTTCTTCCTGCATATGGCAGTTTTGTTTGACTTTTATTGTCGTCACCTTTTACTGTATTATAATTATTATTTCCGTGATTGTTATTATCTGGTTTCTGATTGTTTTTGTCTAAATTTTCTGTTTCTGAATTTTGGTTGTTATTATTTGGGTTGTTATTGTTTGGTTTTTCTGTTTCTGAATTTTGGTTGTTATTATTGGGGTCTTCTGTATCTGGTTTTTCCGTAGTTTTCTCTTTTACTATGATTTTTGTTGAAATTCCTTTTCCTACTATTGTCGTTGCTCCTGTTGATCCTTCTATATTTTCTATTTTTATTTCTGTTTCTTCTAATTTTGCTGTTTCTTTTACTTTAAAGTTAATTTTCGCTGTATTCTGTTTTTCTTTTACTACTTCAGCATTGGTTGTATTTACTACAATATTCCCTTCGTTTGACATTGCTTCCCATCCCGTTGCTGCTGTAACATTTAATATTTCAAGAATATTTGTATCATATTTAATTACTGCTGAATATGCTCCTATTCCTAAATCTCCTGTAGTTACTTTTATATTATCTAATACTATATCTACAGAAAATGTTTTTCCTGGATTTACACTTTCTGTTGATGCTGTTAATTTAAGTTCAAAACTTTCTTCTGATGTTGCAAATGTATTTATTGATAATATCAATATTAATAACAATGTTGTAATTATTACTATTTTTACCTGTTTCATTTGTATCCTCCTTAACTATTTTCTATTACAGAATATCGCACTTTTTACTTTTTTTCAAGTGTTTTTATAATTTTTTTGCTTTTTTATTGTTTTTAAAATTAATTATATAATTTGCTATATAATTATTTCTACTAAGCAACAACGAAGAGATATACTCTGTACATCTCTTCGTTTTAATTAGTTTTTCCTATTTACTTATTAAATTAATTATTGCACTACACTTACTGGTAAATATCTTACTCCCCATTGTAATGCTTCTGCATGTGAGCCAACAAATATATCTATTTTATTTCCAGTTATAGCTCCTCCTCTATCTTCAACAGTATAAATATGTCCACCTATATTTAATTTTGTTCCAAACGCATATTTACCTGAAGCAGCTACTGTTCTTCCTGGTGTAGCTTTTGTTCCAGATGCTGTTCTTCCTGTTGCTTTTCCACAACATTTTGAACATGGACAATATGCTGTTATTTTATATACTGTTCCTGATGAATTTCCTCCTGTTGTACGTGGTAAGCTTGAACCTCTTGATGTTACTGTTTTCTTTTGTACTTGAACTATTTTGTTCACTGGTTCACTTATTACCTTTTCTGATATAACTGTTTTTTCAATTTCTACATTATTCTGATATTTGATTTTATATGTTATTTCTTTTAATCCGTCTTTTCCTTGTTGCACAACTTTATTAGTTGAATCTGCTGTTCCAGCATTATTTGTATTTTTTGTTATTGTCTCATAAGGTATTGCGACTTGTTCTACAACAATTTTTTCTGTTATTGGTGCATAACTTTCCATTAATTGATTTAATGATGTTTCTATTCCTTGTTCTGATATTTGAGCTATTTGAACTTCATTATAAGATTTATCAGTTATTTTTATTGTTTCTCCTGCTTTTATTTCACTTTCTAGCTCTGGCATTGTTTTTTGATTTTCATTTAAAACAATATTATTTTCTTCAAGAATTTCTGATACTTTTGTTTTAGATGTTAATGTTGTCATTTCATATCCATTTTGTAAAACTATCTTTACATCTTTTAAATCAGTATTCACTGCTAATACAGTTATTCCTGATATAAGTATTAAAATTATGCTCACACAGATAATCTTCATTATAGAAATTGAAGCTTTTTCTTCTCTCTTCATAAAATTAATTACCTCCTTTTGGCAACACATATATTATACTACTTTTTAATTAATCTGTCAAATTTTGCTATCCTTTTGGCTTTTCTACTCTCCCCAATGCTTGTACCTTTATTGTATTTTTTCCATATTTTTCATAAAAATCTTCAAGCACTTTTACTCCAATTATTTCCACATTATATTATATGCAAATAAAATTTTTTTATTACTTTATATTACTTTTTTATTACATTTGTATTTCTATATTTAAAAATTTACTAATTTTCTGTTTTTTAAATTTATTAATACTACTTTAATTTTTATTATTCTCAAAACTATTCAATAAGTTTATTGATATATTAAAGATTTTTAATATTTGTTATATAATCACAATACTTTTTGTGTCCTTTTTCTGAATTTTTAATATTTTTATTGTATAAACTTTATTAATATGTTATATTTAATTGTATATAATATATTATTAAGGAGGAATATTAATGGTTTTCTTGATTATTTTAGCTGTTATCATTGTACTTGCCATAGTTTTAATAGCTTTATATAATGGATTGGTTCAAGCTAGACTTAGAGTTGACAATGCTTGGAGCCAAATAGATGTGCAATTACAAAGAAGATTTGATTTAATACCAAACTTTATAGAAACTGTTAAAGGATATATGGCACATGAAAAAGAAACTTTTGAAAAAATAACAGAATTAAGATCTGCTTGGTCTGATAATGCATCAGTTGCTGAAAAAGCTTCTTTAGACAACCAATTATCTACAACTTTAAAATCAATTATGGCTATTTCTGAAAGTTACCCTGATTTAAAAGCTAATCAAAACTTCTCTGAATTATCTGAAGAGTTAAGAAATACAGAAAATAAAATTTCTTTTTCTAGACAATTTTATAATGATACAGTAACAACTTATAATACTAAATTAGAAGTTTTTCCTTCTAATCTAATTGCTAATATGTTTAACTTTAAACCTCGCGAACTATTTCAAACAGAAAGTAGTGAAGCTAGAAAAAATGTTAAAGTTGACTTTGGAAAAAATGCATAATTTTAAGGAAACACTTTACTCGTGTTTCCTGTTTTTATTGGAGGTAATATATGTTTGAAAGTGTTAGAAAAAATAAATTTGAATCTGGTATAATTGTAGCAATATTTATAGTAGTTATTACACTTATTGTTTATTATATATGCCATGCATTAAATTTAGGTACGATGTCAATTGTTATCGCATTGATTTTTTCAATTGCTAGTGCCTGGGGGTCTTATTATTACAGCGATAAAATTGTTCTTTCTGTAAATAAAGCTAGACCTGCTACAAAAGAAGAAGATTTAAAATTAGTAAATATTTTAGATGCTTTAATGGTTACTTCTGGTTTACCTGTAAAACCTAGACTTTATGTAGTTGAAGATGCTCAGCCTAATGCATTTGCTACTGGTAGAAATCCATAAAATGCAGTGATTTGTGTAACTACTGGATTATTAGAAAAGTTAGACTATTATGAGTTAGAAGGTGTTATTGCTCATGAGATGAGCCATATTAAAAATTATGACATTAGACTTAGTTGTATAGTTTCTGTAATGGTTGGATTTATTGTTATGATTTCTGATATGTTCTCTAGAGCTTTGTTCTGGGGTGGAATTAGAGATAATGATAGCGATAGTGATAGTAAAGGAAATCCTATTTTAATGGTTATTGGTTTAGTATTTTTAATTTTATCTCCTATCTTTGGTTCTCTTATGCAACTTGCTTTATCTAGAAAAAGAGAATTTTTAGCTGATAGTACAGCTGTTGAATTTACTCGTAATCCTGAAGGATTGATTTCTGCATTAGAGAAATTAGAAAATGACCCTAACGAATTAGAATATGCTAATAGCGCAACTGCTAATATGTATATTGTAAATCCTTTTAAAAAGAATGGGAAGAAAAAAACTACTAATATTTGGTCTACTCACCCAAGTACTTCTGATAGAATTGAGGCTTTGAGGAATTTGAGATAAAACAACAATATTTAAACTATTAAAATAGATTTTATTTCACATTTAATTGTTTATTATATTTATAAATTTCAAACCGCTTTCACTCTATAAGTATGAAAGCGGTTTTATAATTTTCACCTTTTTCAAATTTATGTGTACTAAGCTTAATTTCAAATACATTCCATTCCGTGATATTTGTCAATCTTATTCCGTGATATTTTATGTATTTATTCCGTGATATTTTGATATTTTATTCGGTTATTTTAGCATTATTTTCAAAATTCGAAAAATCTTTAACGAATTTGACATAGTAGCTCTAAAATTAATATCGATGCTTTTCGTCTCCGACCTCAAAATCACGCCCCCAAAAATCACTCTCAAAATCACAAAATCATTAAAGTGTTTCTAGCTTGAATATCTTTTCTGCATTTTCATATGTCAATTCTGCAATCTCTTCTAATGATATTTTTTTTACGTCAGCTATTTTCTGTGCGATATATTTAACATTAATTGGATTATTTCTTGTTCCTCTTACTGGCTCTGGTGCTAAATATGGGCTGTCTGTTTCTATTAGCATTTTATTATTTGGTACCATTTCTATGATTTCACTTGCATTTTTAGAGTTTTTAAATGTTATTGGCCCTGCAAATGAAATATAAAATCCTAATTTTAATGCTTCTTTCACTAATTCTCTATTCAATGGGCAACAATGAAATACACCGTGATTTTCTACATGATTTTCTTTTAATATTTGTATTGTATCCATTACTGCTTCTCTTGTATGTATCACTATTGGTAAGTCTAATTTATTTGCTATTTTTATTTGTTCTATAAATGCTTTTTTTTGAAGTTTTATCATTTCTTCTTCTTTTTCCCAATAATAGTCTAAGCCTATTTCCCCTATTGCTACAACTTTTTTATTTTCTTGTGCCATTTTTTCAATTTTTTTAAGTTTTTTCCACAATTCCTCTTCTGTTTGTGGAATATCATTAGGTGAAAGTCCACTTGTTGTATAAATAAAATCATATTTACTTGCTAATTCTATTCCTTTTTTGGAACCTTCTAAACTATATCCTGCTGATATAAATTTATCTATATCTGACTCTTTTATTTCTTTTATTAGTTGTTCTCTATCTTCGTTAAATTTTTCATCATCTAAATGTGCATGACTATCAAAAAACTTCATAATTAATCTCACTTCCAAATAACTACAACATTAGCAATTGCATACTCCTTACAATGTGATAAACTAATATCTATTTGTTCAATATTTTTTTGGATATTACCTTGTAAAGTTATACTTGGTCTTCCTTGGCTATCATTTATTATTTCAATATCTTTCCAGCATATTGAATATTTATCTTCTAATTTTATTGATATTGCCTTAAATACTGCTTCTTTTGCTGCAAATCTTGCTGCATAGTGTTGATATCTTTGTATTTTTTTACTTTCACAATATTCTATTTCTTTTTTTGTATATACTCGATTTAGAAATTTATTATTAGTTTCTTCTATACTGTCTTTTATTCTTTCTATTTCAATTATATCTGTACCACAACTAATTTTCATTTTTGCCTTCCATTCAC
>CATYUF010000074.1 GCA_958413095.1 uncultured Clostridium sp. | reverse complement strand
AAAAATAAAGAAAAGTCCATAAAAATATGGATTTTTTTTTCATTTTATATTATAATGAACATACCTAATTAAGGGAGGATGTCACAAATGGTTTTTAAAGATTATTACAAAATTTTAGAATTAGAAACGAGCAGAGTATCTTTAGAAGAAATAAAAATAGCATATAGAAATGCTGCCAAAAAATATCATCCAGATGTAAATGTTGGAGATAATTTAGCAGAAGAAAGAATAAAAGATATTAATGAAGCATATACCAAATTATCAAATCCATCGACTAAAAGGAAATATGATAGAATTTGGAATGCAAATAATTTTAGAAAAAATACATTTAAGCCTAATGGAAAAGAAACAATAGTAAATATGTTTTTAGGAAAAAATTCTAATAAAGAAAAAGAAGATAAAGAAAAGGAGCCACCCATTAAAGGAGAAAATGTAGAAACAGAAATAAAAACTACAATATATGAAGCTTTTTATGGACTAGAAAAGAAAATATCTTTAAGAACAATCGATGGAAATATGAAAACTTTTTCAGTTTCAATTCCAGAAGGAATAAGAGATGGCGAAAAGATACGATTACTTGGACAAGGTAAGCCTGGAAAAAATGGAGCAAAAAATGGAGACTTATTTATAAAAATAAATATACAAAATGACAAAAAATTTAAACTTAAAGGATATGACATATATACAGATTTAATGATAACACCATCAGAAGCTGCGCTAGGAACAAGAGTCAATGTTTCATCAATAGATGATGAGACTAAGGTGTATATACCTCAAGGAATAGAAAGTGGAGAAAAGCTAAGAATACCAGGAAAAGGTTATAAAACAGGAAAAGGTACAAGAGGTGATTTAGTTGCTGAAATAAAAATAATGGTACCCAAAAAATTATCAAATGAAGAAATTGAAATATATAAAAAATTAAATGAAATATCAAATTTTAATCCAAGAAATGCAAATATTTAATTTACATAAATTTTGGACTTGACAAACCTTGCAAAATCAAGTAAAATATATATTGTAGGTATTTTATACTAAAGATAAGCTATGGATTAAAACATAGAAATGGGGTGTAAAAAAATGATGGAAATGTGGCAAGGAAAACATTTCAGTATAACAGATCCAAAAGGTGTGAGTACAGTAATATACCAAATAAATAAAACAGAAAAAGAATTTTTAAAAGATTCTCCTAAATATACTGTTCAAAGACTGGATTTTTCAGAAGAAATAACAGGAGAATTAACTAAAAAGACTTTTTATGTTGATAATCCATCAGACGATGAAGATAATTTAGTAATTCTATCATTTGGAAAAGATAGAGTTGTAGTTAACATGGCTTTACTTGAAGGAAATAAAATTTCTATTAGTAAAAAACCAATGCCATTAAAATTTAATAGTTTGTATTCAGAAGAAAAAACAGAATATAAAGATGTAAAATATACACCAAATTTAAAAAGGCCAATTTGTATAATTGACCCAGAAACAACAGAAGAAGTTAAACCAGTGTTATATTATGATGAAAAAACAAATGAAGTAAAAGGAAAATGTAAATTGAAACCATATAAATCTTATTTTGCCTTTGAAATTAGAGACAAAAAAGATAATTAAGGAGGAGTTTTAAAAATGGGGAGTCCGAGTGCACAGAAAGATGATAATATGAGATTAGAAATTGTTTGTGCAGTAATTCAAGAAGTAATAAAAGAAAATAATAAAGAAGAAAATAAAAAACCAGGAGAATATACTGTAATTGAAAATAAAGGAAGAAAAGATGATTTAGAATCTCAAATTGCACAGTCATTAGAACAAGTAATACAAGCTGGTGCAATAGATAATGAATGTGGATTTGATGCAAAAACAAATACTATGGTAAGAATAGTTAATAGTAAAGAAATTCCTGTTGGAGATAAGAATTCATTTAAGAAAGCATATAAAGAAATGAAAGAAAAAGGAAAGACTTACTTAGGAAATAACAGAGAAACAGGTTATGATTTAGAAGAGAAATAATACAAAAGAGTAGGTGAATTATAGATGAACTACAAGTTAGAAGGAGCATTAAAAAGAAATAAGAAATATTTTATAATTTGTGGAATACTATGGATACTTATAGCCATAGTATTTGTTGCGCCAGTCGCATATAGCAAGTTTGTAGCAGGGTTAGCAGAGGGAGCAGAAGTTTTGGAAACATTTATAACAACATTTATTGCTTCAATAATGCATCCATTACAAACTTTTGGAGAAATATTTGAAGAAGGTGCTATAGGAGATTATATTTCAACTTTATTGATAGTTAGTATTTTTTATTTATTTTTCTTCTTTATTGGAATATATAGGTCAGCACCAAAAAATGAATATTTTGATATAGAACATGGTTCAAGTGATTGGAGCAAAAAAGGAGAGCAATATCAAGTTTTAAGTAAAGACAAAGGTATAATATTAGCAGAAGATAATTATTTACCAGTAGATAAAAGAGGAAATGTAAATGTCTTAGTTGTAGGACGGATCTGGATCTGGTAAATCTGCTTCATATTCAATACCAAATGCATATCAAATGTTAGGCTCATATGTATTTACAGATCCAAAAGGTGAGTTATATGATAGGACAGCAGGATATTTAAAAGAACATGGATATGAGATAAAAGTTTTAAACTTAGTAAGACCACAATATAGTGATGGATATAATCCATTATTACATATATCATCAGAATTAGATGTTGATGTTATAGCAAATACAGTTGTAAAAGGTCAAAAAGGAGAAGGTGGAGGCTCAGACCCATATTGGGATGATATGGCTGAAATGCTATTAAAATCTTTAATATATTATTTAATAGCAACAAGACCTGAAGAAGAACAAAACTTAGCAAGTTGTGCAGAACTTGTAAGAGCAGCAAACAATAATGGAGGAAGTAACTTACTTTCTGAGTTGATAGGTCAACTTCCATTAGACCATCCAGCAAGAATGTATTATAAGTCAATTGAAATAGCACCAGAAAAAACATATGGTTCAATATTAAGTTCTTTGCAATCAAAACTAGGTAAGTTTGATTCAAAAGAAATAGCAGAACTTACTTCAACAGATACAATAGATTTTGAGGAAATAGGAAGTAAAAAAACAGCAGTATATGTAATTTCTTCAGATACACACACAGCATATGACTTTTTATTAACAATATTCTTTTCTCAAATGATACAACAATTATATGATTTTGCTGACCAAAATGGCGGAAAATTAAAAGTACCAGTATATTTTATATTAGACGAGTTTGCTAATATAGGAAAAATACCAGATTTTGATAAAAAAATCTCAACCTCAAGAAGTAGAAAAATCTCATTTAGTGTAATACTACAAAATATAGATCAGTTAGAAGCAGTATATGAAAAATCTTATGAAACAATAATGGGAAACTGTGATACACATGTATTCTTAGGAAGTAACTCATTTAAAACAGTTGAATATTTTTCAAAAGCTTTAGGTGAAAAAACAATTGGAAGAGATAGTGTGTCTATAAACAAAGATAAAAAGAATTCTAAAACAGGTAAAAGTATATCAGATCAAGTTATGGCAAGAGCATTAATGACACCAGATGAGCTTAGAAGAATGGATAATGATTTATGTATAATTTATGAAAAGGGAATAAAACCAGTAAAAGCACAAAAATTCTATTATTTCAAACATCCAATGGCAAAGAAATTAGCAGCTTGTGAAATTAGTCATAATGATATTGGAGAAAAAGATAGAGGAATTTGGAGAAAATATAATCCATATAACCCATATATTGCAGAAGATGAAGAAAAAGAAAAGATAGACAACTTGAAAGTAGAATCTCTTGACGATTTATTTGATGATGATATTCTTGAAGATAAAAAAGAAATTAATAGTGATGTAACCAAAAAAGAAGTTGTAAATAAAGAAACTGGCAATGAAGAGGTAGCACAAACTGTGGATTTATCTGATTTTGATGAAGCTCCTATATTGCCACAAGAGAATGATAATTTTTACGAGTATGATTTACAAAAAGAATTAGAAGCTAAGTTTGACGAGTTATTTGGACCAGTAGAGGGAGAATAAATTTAAAGTCTTATTATTAGATTGATTGCTAATAATGAGGCTTTATATTTTATAAATTGATGTTAATTAATGGAATTAAATTTTTTATAATAAAAATTATTGAAAAATGTATTAAAAATATTAGTAAAACTATAATTGATTACTTGATTTTTTAATTTAAATATTGTAAGATATTACCAACCTTTCTTGTCAATAGGTAGTCTTTACTTAAAGGCGGAAAGGAGGTTTACAATATGACCGTTGGAGATGCAATTTTAAGTTTAGTTGATAAATTGTTACTAGAAAGAGAAAAAGTCATTAGACTAGAACTTTCAATGGAACAACAATTAAACGAAGAAAGGCAATCAAACAAAGACCAACAGTAGACATACATAAGGTCGGTAGAGTGGGGTTCACAGCCTACTCTATTTTTTTTGAAAAAAAAGTATGTGCATTCACAGGTACACATACGATTACAAGTTTGACCGTTGGAATCAAACACATTTATTTGTAAATAAATAATAACATATTATTTTGAATTTGTCAAACAGTTTTTCAAAAAACAAAATCAACGTATTACTATATTATATGTAAAATGTATTGAAAAATTAATATAAGTTTTAGAAATTCATTTTAAAAGGCAAATGTTTTTTCGCTTTTTATATTGAAAAAAAATGAAAAGTATAATAAAATATAAAAACAAAAGATTAAAGTGATAGACAAATAAATATATTAATTTGTTTGTCTTAGGAAGGAATGATATTAAAAATGAAATTTATACATATAGCAGATTTGCATTTTGACAGTCCTTTTGTAAATTTATCAGATAGAGAAACTTTTAGTGATTTAAAAAGACTTGAGCAAAGAAAAGTATTTAAAAAAGTAATTGATTATATAAAAGAAAATGAAGTGGATTGTTTATTTATATCTGGAGATTTATATGAACACCAGTATATAAGACAATCTACAATAGAATATATAAATAATTTAATTAAGGAGATTCCAGAAACTAAAGTTTTTATAGCTCCAGGAAATCATGACCCATTTTTAAAAAATTCATATTATAATAAGTTTAACTGGGCTGACAATATTAAAATATTTAATTCAAAAATAGAAAAAGTTGAAGTAGAAAATGCAGATATTTATGGTTTTGGGTTTAATGATTTTTATTGTACTAATTGTGGTATAGAAAATTTTGAAGTAGATGATAAAAATAAATTAAATATTTTAGTTATACATAGTACAATAAATGGTGCTAATATTGAAGAAAAACAATATAACTCAATTTCCCAAAAAGTTTTAGAGGAAAAGGGATTTGATTATGTTGCAACTGGTCATATTCATAAGTTAGATTATAATACATATGAAAATCAAAGAATAGTATACCCTGGCTCAACTATTTCATTAGGATTTGATGAATTAGGTAAGCATGGAATGATTATTGGTGAAATTAATAAAGACACAATAAATTTGAATTTTGTGCCATTAAATGAAACCGAATTTATCGAGATAGATTTAGATATTACTGATATAATTTCAAAAGAGGAATTGATAGAAAAACTAAACGATTTAGAAATAGATGAAAAATCTTTTGCTAAAGTAATATTAATTGGAAAAAGAAATTTTGAAATTAATAGATATGAATTATATAAAATAATTGATAATAATAGAATTATAAAGATAAAAGATAAAACAAAAATAAATTATAATTTAGAAAGAATATCTAAAGAGAATACTTTAAAGGGAATTTTTGCAAGAGAAATGTTAGAAAGATTAAATAATGAAAATATGAGTGATGAAGAAATTGAAGTAATAGAAAAGTCAATTGAAATTGCATTTGAAGCTTTAGAGTAAAGTGAAAGGAGGAGAAAAAACTTGAAAATAAATAAATTAAAAATAAATTCTTATGGAAAATTAAAAAATAAAGAAATAGAATTTAAAGATAAAATAAATATAGTATATGGAAAAAACGAATCTGGAAAATCTACATTATTAAAATTTATTCAAAATACTTTTTATGGTATTTCCAAAAATAAAAAAGGAAAAGAATATTCGGATTTTGATAAATATAGTCCATGGGCTGAGGAAGAATTTTCTGGTAAATTAGAATATGAATTAGATAACAATGAAAAATATGAAATATACAGAGATTTTAAAAAGAAAAACCCAAAAATATTTAATGAAAAAAAAGAAGATATTTCAAAAGAATTTAATATAGATAAAACAAAAGGAAATGAGTTTTTTACTGAACAAACAAAAATTGATGAAGATTTATTTTTATCAACAATTTTATCTAATCAACAAGAAGTAAAACTAGAAAAAAGTAAACAAAATATATTAATTCAAAAAATAGCAAATTTAGTAGGAACTGGTGAAGATAATGTTTCATATAAAAGGGCAATAGATAGGATAAATAGAAGGCAATTAGATGAAATTGGTACAGAAAGGTCTAGGGAAAAGCCATTAAATATTTTAAATAGAAAAATTGAATTATTAGAAGAAGAAAAAGAAGAATTAGAAAAATATAAAGATTTAAAATATGAAATAGAAGAAAATAAAAATAATTTAATGGAAGAAATTTCAAATTATGAAAATGAATTTAATTTTATACAAGAAATAAAAAAAATAAATGAAAATGAAAAAATAGAAAAAGAAAAAATAAAAATAAAAGAAGAAATAAAAAATAATAATTTAGAAAAAATAAAATTAAATAAAAAT
>CATYUF010000073.1 GCA_958413095.1 uncultured Clostridium sp. | reverse complement strand
CAAGATATATGTCTATAACCTTCTTTTTAAAAAAGTGTCCGGATATCAGTTAAAAAGACTAAAATATAACATAATAATTGTCGAACAATGTCAAAAAGTTTTTATTGACAGATTATAACAAATACTGTATAATAATAGAAAAACAAAAAGAGGTTAAAATGTTTTTTAAATTAATCATATTTATATCAATATATTTTTTTATTAGAAAATTAATCATAAATTTTTTATCAAAAAAATTCCAAAACGAAATAAAACAATAATAAAATAATTAAAATAAAATAGTTAATAAAAAAATAATTAATTTCAAATAATCAAACAGTAATTAATCTTGTAGAGGAAATAAATCCCCCTAAAAAATAAAAATAATATACGCCCCTATATTTATAAAAATTTATTTCTATTATTTCCTCTACAAAAAATATAAATAATTAACGATGATAAGTTTCCCCATTAGAAATTTTAAAAGCCCTAAAAAGTTGTTCTAATAAAAATACTCTAATTAATTGATGAGGAAATGTCATTTTTGAAAAACAAATTTTTAAATTAGATTTTTGTAATAAATCTTCAGTTAGGCCTAATGAGCCACCAATTATAAAAGTTAAATTACTACTTTCTAAAGATAATGTATCTATTTTCTTAGAAAATTCCTCAGATGTAAATTCTTTTCCTTTTAAATCTAAGCAAATAATATAAGAATCTTTTTTTATATGACTTAAAATTTTATTACATTCTTTTGTTTTTATTTCTAAGGTAATATTTTCATTTAATTTATCTGGGATTTTTTCATCAGGTAATTCAATAATATTTAACTTACAATATTTACTTAGTCTTTTTGAATATTCATCTATAGCATCTTTTAAATATTTTTCTTTTACTTTTCCAATACATATAATATTTATTGTTAGCATCTTTTTTCTCCTTATTTACATTTGTTAATATTAAATTAATATAATAATATTTAAGTTATAATATTATTTATTTTAATTAAGTTTATTTTCTAAAAATTTAATATAATATAAAAAATAAATTTAATTAAAATAAATATAAAAAAATTAAAGTATTTAAAATTAAATTATAATTAAATAAAAATAAGGAAACATGAAAACCCACATTTCCTTTATATTTTAAACTGTAATTAATTGACTATGACAATCCCTATTAGCAACAGATAAATTCAACGAATTTTCATTATAATTATTTGCAATTAATTCATCAACAACAGTCTTATATGCAAGTTCAGGAAAATTACTTTCTTTACTTAAATGACCTAGCATTGCTTGCTTCAAGCCAGATTTTAATAAGTAAGCAATAGTTTTCCCAGCCGTTTCATTTGGTAAGTGACCAGTAGGACCTGCAATTCGTGATTTTAACATAAATGGATATGATGAGCATTTTAAAACTTCAGGATCATAATTAGATTCTAAAAGTACAAATTGACTTTCTTGTAAGTTTCGTAAAATGTCATTTGTCATATGTCCAATGTCTGTTGCAATACTTATTTTTTTATTTTCATTAAAAATAGTAAATCCACAAGGGTTAGCTGCATCGTGAGGAATTGAAAATGGATTTATATCTAAATCGCCAATTGAAAATTTCTCAGAAACTTTAAAGGTTTTTAAGTTTTTTTCAGAAATTTTATCTCTTTGTTTTGGCATAGCATCTAAAGTTTCTTGATTTACAAAAACAGGTAAATCAAATTTTTTAGAAAATGTTCCTAAACCTTGAACATGGTCTGAATGTTCATGTGTTACTAAAATTCCATCAATTGATTTGGGTTCAATATCTAATTCACTTAAAGCTTTTTCTATTTTTTTACTACTAACACCAGCGTCTACTAGTATTTTTGTATTTTCTGTTTTTATAAATAAACTATTTCCACTACTACCACTATATAAACTACAAAAATTAAGCATAATGTTTCTTCTTTCCTTTGTTACTCATTAACTCTTTGGATATTTGCACCTATTTTTCTAAATTTTTCTTCTATATTTTCATATCCTCTGTCAATATGTTCTAAGTTATATATTTCTGTTACACCTTCAGCAGCAGTTCCAGCTACTACTAATGCAGCTCCTGCTCTTAGATCAGTAGAATAAACTGGTGCACCTTCTAATTTTTTTACACCTTCAAAAAATGCTGTTTTTCCTTGTGCTGTTATTTTTGCACCCATTTTATTTAATTCATCAGTATACTGGAATCTTGAATCCCAAATGCTTTCTGTTATGATGCTTGTACCATTAGCAAGTGAAAGAACTACACCCATTTGAGGTTGTAAGTCTGTTGGAAATCCAGGGTAAGGAAGAGTTTTTATATTTGCTTTTCCAGGTCTTTTGTTGCACCAAACTCTTATGCTGTCACCATTATCTTCTACATTTCCACCAATTTCTATTATTTTTGCTGTTATTGATTCTAAGTGCTTTGTGATACAATTTTTTATAAGTAAATCACCTTTTGTTGCAACAGCTGCAAGCATAAATGTCCCAGCTTCTATTTGGTCAGGAACGACAGAATATGTAGCATTTCCATGTAATTTTTCTACTCCATTTACTTTTATTACATCTGTTCCTGCTCCTCTTATATCAGCTCCCATTGTATTTAAAAAGTTTGCAACATCCACTATATGAGGTTCTTTTGCAGCATTATCTATAATTGTAGTTCCTTTTGCAAGAACAGCAGAAAGCATAACATTGATTGTAGCTCCAACTGAAACAACATCCATATATATAGGGCAACCTTTTAATTTTTTTGCTTTTGCATAAATTTTTCCTTTTTCTACATTAACATCTGCACCTAATAATTCAAAACCTTTTATATGTTGATCAATAGGTCTTGCACCTAATTTACAACCACCAGGCATTCCAACTTCTATTTCACCTTTTCTACTAAGCATTGCACCTATAATATAGTAAGATGCTCTAAATTTGCTAGTTAAATCAAGGGGTGCTTTTGTTGTTGTTATGTTTGATGTATCAATTGTGATACTGTTTGGCGTATTCCAAGTAATTTTAGCACCTAATTTTTCTAATATTTCACAAGAAATTTTTATATCACTTATATTAGGTAAATTTTCTATTGTGCAAACACCATCAATTAAAAGAGTAGCTGGTAATATTGCAACTGCTGCATTTTTTGCTCCACTGATTGTTACTTCTCCTTTAAGAGGTGTTGGTCCTTTAACTACTAATTTTTCCAATAATATTACCTCCAAAATATGTTTATTTGCTAAGTTTAAGATTAAAGTATATTATAACACTCTAACACATATTAAAATATAACATAAAGTTAAAAGTATTGCAACTATTTTTTTGCAGTAATTAGACCAGCATTATTGAAAAATTCTAATAATTTAAACTTAAATTTGACATTTTTATTAGAAGTGTCTGAAACGATTGAAAATTCTTCATCTGTTAAGTTTTCATCAAGAATTTCCTTAGATTCATCAGGGACAATTCCTGATGATACATCTACAAAACATAAAGGTGGAAACATGACACACCACCAATTTTGTCCTTTGGCTTCTCCAATTTCAACTCTTAATGCATCATAAGAACCAGCAGGAAGAGAGATATCACCATATGTTTTTGTAGGAAAGTCAAAGTTTCCTATATTTATATTAACATCGTAATTATAACCTTCATTATGGATTGTATTTAAAGCAATTTGTTTAAATATATCTTTATTTTTTTCTACTAATGAAATTGCTTCTTCTTTATTAGAGCAGTCATTACAGATGGAATTCATATAATTTAATAAGTTATCCCTAACTTTATATTTTAAATCTTGATCTTCTTTAGAATCACTATTAGCAAGAACATGTAATCTAAATACACTATTAGAGATGTCAGTAGATATATATTCAGCATATGAAAATGCACAAATGCTGGTATATATAAATAGTAAGAAACTTAAAGTAATAATCATTTTAAATTTTGAACTTTTAAATAAATTAGATAATTTTTTCATAAGTTACCTCCAATGAATTTTTAATATAACAAAATATATTTTATATAAAGTTTTTTACGAAGGAACAAATATAGTATAGGGTAGGAACTGTTTTTTAAAATTAGGAAATTAATGCTCCCTTTTTGTTCCAAAAATATTCTGATATTTTAAGTATTAACAAAAAAAGAAAATTTATACATTGTTGGGAATTTTTCAAAAAGGGACTAAAAGAGCAAAAATAAGACAAATAAAATGCCAGAAAATAGGCTCTACTGTCGAATTTGAACGATGAAATATAATTGAAATATTATTGACATATTTGAAATATAATGGTAAAATTTACCAGTAGAAAACAGAAGAAAATAATGCTTTCCGTATCTAATTATGAATTTGAAAGGAATGTTTTTAATGTTAGAGAATAAAAATTCAAAAGACAAAGTATGTGCATTTTATGCAAGTGATTATCATTTTGAAATGATGACTTTACCTTACATAAGTAAGAAACTTGATGAAAGAAAAAAAGTTGTGATACTTTCAGAAAATGATTTAAATGACACAATAAATGTTTTAATTGAAAGAACTAATTTAAAAACTGATAAAAAGAACAAAATATTAAATTTGAATTGGAATAATAATGATTTAGAAAAATTTAGAATGATAAGTGAAAATGTAAAGAATCAAGAAGAAACAATAATATTTGTAAAAGGAAGAGAAAACTATATAAATAATGTTAATAAAAACATAGAAAAGTGGCTAGAAAATAATGTGAACTCAAAAGTCATTAACTGTTACGATATACAAGAGATTGGTAGTGAAATGAATAGAATAATGGAGAATTATGGAACAATATTAAGTACATCAGGTGAAAAAGCTATTGAACTATTATAAAAAAAGTGATATAACTATTGAATAATGAAAAAATTTAGTATATAAATAAAGAATTAGATAAAAATATAAATGATATTTAAATAAAATAGATAATTAGTAACAGATAATGAAAGGAAGTAGAATTATGGATAAAAAATACGAAGAAATTAAATTCATATTAAAGAAATATAATCAAGAACAATTACTAAACCATTATGAAGAGTTGGAAGAAAATAAGCAAAAAGAATTATTAAGAGAAATAGAAAATATAGATTTTGATTTAATAAATAGTTTATATGCAAACACTAAAAAAGAAATTTCAAATAACCAAGATGAAATCACTCCTATGGAATATTTAGATAAATATAAATTAAATGAAGATTATAAATATTTTGAAGGTATTGGAAAAAAAGCAATTAAAGATGGAGAACTAGCAGTAGTAACAATGGCAGGAGGACAAGGTACAAGATTAGGACATGACGGACCAAAGGGAACATATGATATAGGATTAGATTCTCATAAATCATTATTTGAATTGTTGTCTGATAGTATAAGAGAAGAAGAAAAGAAATATGATGTTACAATTCCATGGTTTATAATGACAAGTAGAGAAAATAACGAAGAAACAATAAAATTTTTTGAGAAAAATAAATTCTTTGGACATCAAAAAGACAAAAATGTATTTTTCTTCATTCAAGGTGAATTACCAATGGTAGATACAGAAGGAAAAATATTAATAGGAGAAGATGGATTAGTAAAACTTGCAGCAGATGGACATGGTGGAATTTATGAATCTCTTGTAAAAAATGGAATGACAGAAAAAATGAGACAATTAGGAATTAAATGGGTATTCATAGGTGGAGTAGATAATTGCTTAGTAAAAATGGTAGATCCAGTATTAATGGGAGTAGCGATAGATAAAGGAGTAACTGTTGCATGTAAATCAATAGTAAAAGCTAATCCACATGAAAAAGTAGGAGTATTTTGCAAAAGAAATGGAAAACCTAATGTAATAGAATATTCAGAAATAACAGACGAAATGGCAGAAGCAACAGATAAAAATGGAGAGCTATTATATGGAGAATCACATATTCTTTGTAACTTATTTAGCATAGATGCAATAGAAAGAATGGGAAGAGAACCATTACCATATCATGTAGCATATAAAAAAGCAAAATATATAGATGTAGATGGAAATTTAGTAGAACCAACATCACCAAATGCATATAAATTTGAAGCGTTTTTATTTGATGCCTTTGGAGAAGTAGATGAAATGGCAGTACTAAGAGTAAAAAGAGAAGAAGAATTTGCACCTGTAAAAAATAGTGATTCAGCAGGTGTAGACTGTCCAAGAACAGCTAGAGAACTATATAAAAATTTTTATAAGCTTTAGAAAATAAACTTTGAAAAAAATTGCTGATTTTTGAGATGATTTTGGGGTCGGAGACAAAAATCAGCATTTCAATTTTAAAATGTAGATAATCAAATAAATGATTTCAGTAATTTTAGTGATTTCTGGGTCAGAGATAAAAATTATTTTAAATTTAAAAGTTAAATAATTGGACAAATAAAATAAACTTGAGAAATGATTTTTGTCTCCGACCCCAAAATCACCCCAATTAGCAAATCGTTGTAAAAGGAGGAAAAAATGGAATATTTAGAGGAATACAAGAGATGGTGTGAAGGAAAAGAATTTGATGAGGAAACAAAAAAAGAATTACTAGAAATAAAAGACGACGAAAAAGAAATTGAAGATAGATTTTATAAAGAACTAGAATTTGGGACAGCTGGATTAAGAGGTATAATAGGTGCAGGAACTAACAGAATGAATAAATACACAGTAGGAAAGGCAACACAAGGTTTAGCAAACTATATTTTAGAGCAAGGAACACAAGAAAAAGGTGTTGCTATAAGTTATGATTCAAGGAAAATGTCAAAAGAATTTAGTTTACAAA
>CATYUF010000072.1 GCA_958413095.1 uncultured Clostridium sp. | reverse complement strand
ATATATTTTTTTCAAAATTATTGCATATTTTTTTTATTATTTATATACTTGTATTAATATAATGAAAGAAAGGAGATTTTATGGAAGAAGAAAATATTTCAGTACAAAATAAATTGTTTGGAAAGACATTTTTCTGGATGTTCCTAGGATTACTTGGTTCAGGAATTATTGCTTGGTACACTTATTCTTCAGGTTTATACTTTAAAATTTTAATAGAAGATTCTTTTTCAATTTTACTAATAATTGAAGTAGTAGCTGTTCTTTTATTTAGTTTTCTATATAGAAAATTACCTCCTATTTTAGTTGGTATTCTATATTTTGTATATTCTATGATAAATGGTGTAACACTTGCAGTAATCTTTGCTGTTTTTGAATTAAGTTCTATTATCTATTTATTTGCTATTTCAGCTTTAATATTTGCTGTTTTAGCTTTAATAGGTTATAAAACTAATAAAGATTTAAGTAAATGGGGACCTTATTTATCTGTATTTTTAATTGCTGGTTTAGTTCTTACAATTATAAATTTATTTATTTTAAAAAGTGGAACTCTTGATATAATCTTAGATTGGGTTATACTAGCAATTTTCTTAGGGGTAACAATTTATGATATTAATAAAGTAAAATTATTGCAAAGTGTAGAAGGTATTGATAAAGAAAAAATTCATATTTATTGTGCAATGCAATTATATCTTGATTTCGTAAATATATTCTTAAGAATATTATCTATCTTTGGAAAAAGAAAAGACTAATCATAGAGGGTGTCCTAAAAGAACACAAAATAATTTTTTATACTATTTTGTGTTCTTTAATTAAATCAAAATTATATATACAAAAAGGGTTAAAATTTATTTAATACACCTTATGATGTATTTTATATTAAATTATCAAAATTTCTTTTGCTATAATATATTCTTCTTATTTCCATGACATTATCTTTTACAATATAAAATATTGAATAATTTTTTACATTTATTTTATAATACTTAATTTTTTTACCTTTAATTGTTTTAAAAACTTCATATGCTTCTGGATCATTACTTCTTATCTCAATTTGTTTTACTACCTCATTATAAAAATTATCTGCTGCTATTTTATTTTTAAGTTCATATGTAATGTAATATAAAATATTATTAAATTGTGAAATAAATGTTGGAAGATATCTTATCTCACATTTTTTATTTGCCATCAATTATCCTCCTTGCCATTTGTTTCATTTCTTCATGAGAATAATATTTTGTATTAGGATTATTAGCTTCTTCTTCTGCTTCTTCTAAAGCTTTATCAATGTCAATTACTCCAAACTTTGCTTCCAGAGCTTTTTCTTCATCTAAAACTTTTAACATTTCTGCATATTTTTCTAAACTTAATACTACCATTGAACCATATCCATTTTTTGTTAAATAAACTGCTTCATCTTCTTTTAAAACTAATTCTTCTATTTCTGGATATTTATTCCTTAAATCCGACACAGGTCTAATATTAATCATAACTTACTCTCTCCTTTGTCATTACTATCAGTATTTTATCATTATTTTATCTCAAAATCAATTATTTTAATAAATACTTTTCACTTTTTTTATTCTTCCCCTTCATCAAACTGACTATTATATAAATCTGCATAAAATCCATTTTTAGATAACAACTCCTCATGAGTTCCTTGTTCTATTATGTCTCCATGATTCATTACTAATATTAAATCTGCATTTTTTATCGTTGATAATCTATGTGCAATTATAAAACTTGTTCTTCCTTTCATTAAGTTATCCATTGCTGATTGAATTTGTATTTCTGTTCTTGTATCTATTGAACTTGTTGCTTCATCTAATATTAATATTTTTGGATCTGCTAATATTACTCTTGCTATTGTTAATAATTGTTTTTGTCCAGCTGATATATTAGTTGATTCTTCATTTATTAATGAATTATATCCATTAGGTAATGTTTTTATAAAGTGATGCACATGAGCTGCTTTTGCAGCTTCGATTACTTCTGTATCTGTTGCTTCTTCTTTACTATATTTTATATTGTCTTTTACAGTCCCTCCAAATAACCAAGTATCTTGTAATACCATTCCGAACATCTTACGAAGTTCTCCTCTATCAAAATCTTTTATATTATGTCCATCTACTAATATTTCACCTTCTGTTACATCATAAAATCTCATCAATAATTTTACCATTGTTGTTTTTCCTGCTCCAGTTGGTCCTACTATTGCTATTTTTTGTCCTTCTTTTACTTTAGCATTAAAATCATTAATTATTGTTTTATTTTCGTCATATCCAAATTTTACATTTTTAAATTCTACATTACCTTGTAATTTTGATATATCAATATTTCCTTTTGAAGTTTCTAATTCTTCTGTTTCTTCTAAAAATTCAAAAATTCTCTCAGCTGATGCTGCCATTGCTTGTAGCATACTTGATATTTGAGCAATTTGATTTATTGGTCCGAGTAAATTGCTTGTTATATTGTATAAAACTTTGTATATTTCCAACTGTTATTTTCCCTTGCACTGCTAAATATCCTCCTGCTACCGCAACTCCTACATATCCTATATTAGATATAAAGTTCATTACTGGAAACATTAGTCCTGAAAGGAATTGAGATTTCCAAGCTGACCTATATAGCTCACTATTTGCTTTTTCAAATTCAGCTTTTACCTTTTTTTCTGCATTAAATACTTTTACTATATTTAGTCCACTATATATTTCTTCTACTTGCCCATTGACATGACCTAGATATTCTTGTTGTCTTTTAAAGTATTTTTGTGATTTAGCTACTATTGATTTAACTAAAAATGCTGCTATTGGTAATATTATCAATGATATTAATGTCATTTGCCAACTTATTGAAAACATCATTACAAGTATTCCTATTATAGTACATATTGATGTAATAATTTGTGTTATACTTTGATCTAAATTCATACTTAAAGTATCTATATCATTTGTTATTACTGATAAAACTTCTCCATGTGTTTTTTTATCAAAGTATTTCATTGGCAATTTATTTATTTTAATTGCTATATCATTTCTTAATTTATATGTGATTTTTTGTGACACTGATGTCATTGTAAAACCTTGTATAACTGAAAATAATGCACTTATAAAATATAGCCCTAATAATGTTAATGCAATTTTTCCAATTTTCCCAAAATCAATTCCTGCACCACCAGTTATTTTTCCCATTATACCATTAAATATTTCTGTTGTTGCATTTCCTAATATCTTTGGTCCTACAATAGTAAATATTGTACTTCCTATTGCAAATAATATAACAAAAAATATCGCTACTTTATATTTTGAAAGATAAGATTTTATTAACTTTTTAGTAGTTTTCTTAAAATCTTTTGCTTTTTCTGTGTTTTTATGACCTTTTCCCATAGGTCCTCCCATTGGTCCTGGCATTTATTCTCCTCCTTCCTGTCCTAATTCTTCTTCAGATAGTTGTGATAGTGCAATTTGTCTATATGTTTCATTATTTTTCATAAGTTCTTCATGAGTTCCTTCGCCTACCATTTTACCTTCTTCTAGTACTATGATTTTATCTGCATTTAATATTGTACTTATTCTTTGAGCTACAATTATTACAGTTTTATTTTCTGTTTTTTCAGCTAATGCTTCTCTTAACTTACTATCAGTTTTAAAGTCTAAAGCTGAAAAACTATCATCAAATACAAATATTTCTGGATTTTTTGCAATAGCTCTTGCAATAGAAATTCTTTGCTTTTGTCCACCTGATACATTTCCACCGCCTTGTGCTATTGGTGATTTATATTTTTCTTCTTTTCCTTCTATAAATTCTGTTGCTTGAGCAATTTCTGCTGCTTTTATCATTTGCTCATCAGACATATTTTCATCTGAGTATTTTATATTTGATTCTATTGTTCCAGAAAATAATGTTCCTTTTTGTGGCACAAAACCTATTACATCTCTTAATTCTTTTTGAGATACATCTTTTATGTTTACACCATCAATACATAATTCACCTTCTGTTACATCATAAAATCTTGGAATTAAATTTACTATTGTTGATTTTCCACTTCCTGTACTACCTATTATTGCAGTAGTTTTTCCAGGTTCTGCTGTAAAATCAATATCTTCTAATATTTCTGTATCAGCATCTGGATATTTAAAGCAAACATTTTTAAATTCTACTAATCCTTTTTTACTTGGGTCTAATTTTTTTGTTTCTTTTTTGTCTTTAATTAATGGCTCTTTTTCAAGAACTTCATTTATACGTCTAGCAGACACCGCCGCTCTTGGAAGCATAATTGAAACCATTGAAATCATTAAAAATGCCATTACAATTTGCATTGTGTATTGAATAAATGCCATCATATCTCCTACTTGCATAATACCTTCATCTATCTTATGGCCTCCAACCCAAACTATTAAAATCATTATTGAATTCATAACCAACATTAATAAAGGCATCATCAATGACATTGCTCTATTTACAAAGACATTTGTTTTCATTAAATCTTTATTTGCGTCATCAAATCTTTTTTCTTCTTTCTTTTCTTTATGGAATGCTCTTATTACTGGAATTCCTGTTAATATTTCTCTTGTAACTTCATTTAATTTATCTGTTAATTCTTGTAACTTTTTGAATTTTGGCATTGCTACTATAAATAATGTTGCAACGATTACCAAAATTGCAAATATTGCTATTCCTATAATCCATGCCATTGAATTATCTGTTTCTGTAAGTACCTTTATGAAACCACCTATACCAATAATTGGCGCATATACTACTACTCTGAATAATATAGTTATTAATTGTTGAATTTGTTGAACATCATTTGTACTCCTAGTTATTAATGATGCTGTTGAAAATTCATTTAATTCTGCATTTGAAAATTCAGAAACTTTTTTGAATACTTTTTCTCTTAAAGTTTTTCCTAACATTGCTGCCACTCTTGCTGATAAAAACATAATTGATACTGCTGATACCATTGTTATTGAAGCTACACCTAACATTTGTAATCCTGCTAATAATATATAATCATTTTGAAGTTTATCTGTATCAACACCTATGTTTTTATATAACTGTTTTACTGATGAAACTGCTGCTTGTTCTTTTATTGAATCATTCATTTCATCTATCTTTTTAGTAAATTCTTGTAAAACTTGACTTTTTTGCTCTGCTGGCATATTAGATATTAGTTCTACTAAACTCATATTTTGCATATATGTTTTTTGTGGCTCTTGAGCATTTTCTAATATTTTTTGTTTTATTTGATTTGCTGTTTCTTCATTAGAAATTGCAGTTGCTCCCATTAAAGCACCAGCTAGATTTTTTTCTAACTTATTCTCCGTTTCTTCATTTACATCATTTAAAACATAAATTGTATCCGGTTCTACATTATAATCTTTTCCTAAATATTTGTTTAGGATTTTTTCTTGCTCTTTATTCTCTTCTTCTCCTAATAATGTATAATTACTTAAAATTTCTTCATCATTTTCTGTAAATAGCAGTGTTTTTTCCATATCTGCCTTAGAAATTAATTTTGGTACTGCATTTTCAATTCCACCTGCTTGTATTCCGATATTAACTATTTTTGATGTATAATCTGGTAATGCTAAATCAGTAGTTGCTTGGATACAAAGTAATATTACTATTGCAATTACAGAACCTAAAGTTTTCTTTAAATTTTTTAAGACTTTTAGCATTTTCTTCTCCTTTTATAATATATTTAGGTTTTTATATGGCTACCTATAAACCTTATAATTTTTATTTAACATTTTTTTAAATTATGAGATTTCAACTTGTTTTATTAACTAATTTATATGACTGTAAATCACATATTTCTAATATTAAATTCGTTTTGCTATAACAATAAATAAAATGACACTGTACTCATAATTATATGTGACACAGTGTCATTTGTCAATAATTTAATTGTGAATTTTCTGTGAATTACATCTTTCTAAATACACCTGCAACTTTTCCAAGAATTTCACAGTTTGGTACTATAATAGGGTCCATTGTAGAATTTTCTGGTTGTAATCTAATATGGTCTTTTTCTTTATAAAATGTCTTCACTGTCGCTTCATCTCCTATTAGAGCAACAACAATCTCTCCATTTTGTGCAGAATTTTGTTTTTTAACCAATATATAATCACCATCTAAAATACCAGCTTCTATCATGCTTTCTCCTCTAACAGTTAGCATAAAACTTTCTGAATTTCCAACAAAGTCTATTGGAATTGGAAATGTATCTGTTACATTTTCTACTGCCAAAATTGGCTCTCCTGCTGTTATTCTTCCTATAATTGGAACTTCTACTAATTCTTTTTGAGTATAAAAGTCTTTACTAGACATTACTTTTTCTTCTCCTGATGAACCTTTTAACAATCTTAAAGTTCTTCCTTTTTTATCCTTTTTCTTTATATACCCTTTTTCCTCTAATTTTGCTAAATATCCATGAACTGTTGCTGTTGAGCTTAGTCCAACAGCTTTTCCAATTTCTCTTACTGATGGTGGATAACCTTGTGTCATTATTTGTTTTTCAATAAAATTTAATATTGACTTTTCTCTCCTATTTAATTCAGGTTTCTTTTTTGGCATTTTATTCACTCCATTCTCATATTTTCCTACATAATATCATACAAACAAATAAATGTCAAACAATTGTTTAAATATTTTTTCTTTTTATGTCTTCTACCAATTTCTCTTTTATTTCTATTGGTAGCAATAATATTTTTTCTACATCTTCTCTATTAATTATTTCAGGTATATATTTTCCACTATCAATATATTTAGGGTCATTATTATATTCTGGTCCATTTCCTGTTCCAAATTCTCCATCTATATACTCACAAAGAAAAAAGTATTCCTCTTGATTGAATTTTTCTGACTTCATTTCATAAAGTTTTTTTACTATTTTTACATTTATTCCAAATTCTTCTTTTATTTCTCTAATTGTTCCCTCTTCTAATGTTTCCCCTTCTTCTAGTCCTCCTCCTGGAAAAGTGTAATAGTCTTGAAAATCTTTTCTTTTTATAACATCTTTTCTGTGCATAAATGCAAATCCGTTTTTTAATGGTACTATTCCTGCTACTCTTATTCTATTCAT
>CATYUF010000071.1 GCA_958413095.1 uncultured Clostridium sp. | reverse complement strand
TTATTTTTATTTTAACAATAGTATAAAATTAATTATATTAATAATTAATGAAACACTTAATATAATTGATATTATTATTGTTGATGTTTTATTTTTTTCAATATTTAATTCTTTATATAAAACATCATATTTATTTTTTATATTATAATATATTTTTTCTAGTTCAAATGCTTCTTTAATTTTTTTATTTAACATAGTTCCAGTTTCATCTTCTGTAACTTCTTGTATCCAGATATTCTTAGTAAAATTAATAAATTTTTTCCTTGCTGATTTTAATTTTACATCTTCTTTAAATGCTACATTTAATTTTTGTAAATATATTTTTTTATACAATTCTACTATATACGTATAGAAATATTGGTTTTCATATTCGTCTGGTAATATAGTGTAATTATTCATATCTGCTGATGAAGTAAACAATGTAACTCCTTGTTTAGTAATTCCCATTTTTGCATATTTCCATTTTGATAGTGATATTATCTCACTTTCTCTTAAACTTGCACTATTATCTGCTGGTAATATTCCTGCAAATTTTATAAAATTATGTTTTATTTTTTCAAATTCATTATCTATATTCCAAGCTTCTTGGTCTATACATACATATGAATATGTTAAAAATCTTTCTGTGTCTATATCTAATTTTATAGCTTCTACATTTGATCCAGTTATACTTGATATAAAGTCTGTAAATTTATCTATACTTGCAAAGCTATCTGTTTGTAAGTTTATTTTATCATAACTATTTAAAGTTCCATTGTCTTGTTTTATGTCTCTAAATTTATAATTAAAGTTTAAAACATCTTCAAATTTACTTGAATCATCGATATTTGTTTTAATACATAAAAAACATATTCCTGTATTAAAACATATTACTTCTATTTTTGTGATTTTAAAAAATATTCCTTTTTTCTCTCCTGCTTTTCCATGAATGTCTTTTTTTATATTATATTCAAATATTGTGCATGGATATTTACAAAGTACTGCTGATTGTGTTTCTATTGGTAATTCTTTAAATCTACTATATTTTGCATTTGTAAAACTAAAGCTTGAAAATAAAAAATCTCTCATTTTTGGTGAAAAGTATTTGTATAATTTCAAGTCTTTTTCTTTTTCAAATCTTTTTAATTTAAAATCCTTATCTTTTAACATTTTTAGTATGAATTTTTGATATTTATTTTCCTTTACTACGAAAGGATGTATAAAGTATGTGTATTGGTAGTTTGTCTTTAGTTCCATTTCTTCTATCATTCCTTCACTTTAAGGCATATATTAGAATGAATCTTTTATAAAATTTATATATATTCATTCTTGACACCTTCTCTTATTTTCTAATCATATTGTAACATATATAATTAAATTATTTCAATAGATAACAAAAAATTCCCTTAGAATACTTGAATAAGTACTCTTGGGAATTTTCTTCTAATAATTATTATTTACTTAATTATCCCTTTATATCTATTATAAATAACCTTATTTCAATAATTATTCTTTACTCAGTTGTCTCTACTTAATTGTTACTAACTTTTTCAGTACTAAATATTTTTTATATTTTATTCTCCCTTTTCATAATAGTTCATATTTAAATCTCTTCCTAAATGCCAATTCCCTATAAAATCTACTAATAAATAATCATCTAAATTATATGTAGGCTCTATAATTACTTGACCTTTATTATCTATTGAACCCCATTTTCCGTCTTTTTTTACTCCTACATATCCATATGCATTTTGTTCTGTTGCGTCATCATAAATATAATCTACTACTACATTTCCATTTTTATCTACAAAACCATATTTCCCATCTTTTTTGCTTAGGAATAAAGTATTTTGTGATAATATATCTTTTACATTTTTTTCTTCAAATTTAAAATTATAATATTTATATTCATCATTTTGTCTTAGTTTTATATATCCTTTATCTTCATTTAACTCTATTAACATTCCAGTTTGTTTTACTTCAAAATTTGTATTCATTATATTACTATTATAATTTTCATCTTCTGCTATATAAATATCTGCTGGTTCACTATATGTTATTGAGTTATATTGAAATGGTATTTTTTCATTTTTATCTATGTCTATGATTCCTGTTTTTCCATTTTTAGTTGCTATTAAAGTTCCTACTTTTGCTTCGTGAAGTTTATCATATTCTGGCTCTATTTTTATTTCTCCTGTTAATGTCATAACTCCATATTTTTGATTTTTTATAAATATTACTCCTTGATCTTTTGTTTTTAATATGCTTGATATATTGTCAAAGCCTTCTTTTAATATATCTTGACCTTCTTTGTTTATTACTTTTTTACTTCCATCTTGTGTTACTACATATAAATCTTTTCCATAAACTTTTTCTATTTTTTGATATTTATTTTCTAAAACTTTCTTTTTAGAATAATCTATTATACCATATAGCCCTGTATCATCTTTTACTATATACCCTGATTTATTATCTTTACCTAAATTAGTTATTTCTGTATAAATTGGTTCTAATATTGTATTTCCTTCATCATCTACTATTCCATATTTATTTTCTTTTTGCACTAAATAAGCATTCTTTATTCCTTTTACAGCATTTATTGAATCATATTCTGGTTTTACTAACTCTTTTCCTTTAAAGTTAATCATTCCCCATTTTCCATCTTGCATAAATTTTAGTACATCTTGTTCATACCATAGATTATAATTTTCATCACTATTTGGTATAGCTTCTATCTTTTGGTATCCTGTAAAAATTTCTTCATTTTTACTATTTAATGCTTTTGTTTTATATTCTCCTGTTTCATAATTCACATCATATGTGCATAAAAATATATCTGTTTTACTGTCTGGAATTATTATCATTTCTGCATATGAAGGGTCTATTACATTTTTTCCACTACTATCTATTACTCCCCATTTATTGTCTTTATATGATGCGAAATAACTTTGACTTGTTATCTTTCCTTTTTCATCTTGTTTTGTTAGTATTCCTTTTATTACGAATACTGACATTATTATTACTATAATTGCAACAATTACTGCTATTACTTTTTTTATATTTAGTTTAGGTTCTTCATATCTTTTTCCTCTACTCATTGGAAATTTTCCTCCTAAAAGTTTTATTTATTTTTCCATAAATCTACAAACTATTATACTCATATCATCTTTTGCTTTTCCAAAGTTGTTATCTATTGCTTCATTTAATATAATATCTGCTATTTTTTTTGTATTGTTTGTTTCTATGTCTTCTAACATATATTTTACCCATAATTCTTTATTTTTGTATTCCACATTTGCATCTATAATACCATCTGAACACATTAGCATAATTTCTCCGTTTTGGATATCTCTATCAAATGTTTGAATATTTTTTTCATTTATCATTCCTGTCGGTAATGATGTAGATTTTATTATTTGCACTTTTTTATTATTTTTTATATATGTTGGGCAAGCTCCACTTTTTATAAATTCTATTGTTCCTTTATATAAATCTACTATTGCAATGTCTAGGGTTGCAAACATTTCTTCATTTTTATTTATTAGGCTAGTTGAAATTAATTCTAATGATGTTTCTTTATCAAATCCTGATAATAATAAATTTTCTAACATTTTTAGAGCTTGTGAGCTACTTTCATCTGCTTCTTTTCCTGAGCCCATACCGTCACTTAATGCTACTAAATATTTTCCATCTTTTAATCTGATATTTAGTGTATTATCACCAGATACTAGATTTTGACTTTTATATGTCTCTGACATTCCTATTCCCATCACATATTTATCTTCTGACATAAATATTTTTTTAGTTCCAATTGAATTTTCTTCATTTAAAACTATTTTTTCTTTTAATATTTTTGAAAGTATTTCTTCTACAATTGTATTTAAGAAGTCTTTTTGAGAATATATTTCAATTATATATCTATCTGGTTTTCTTATAGATATTTCTTCTATTTCAATTTCTTTTTGTTTCAACATTTCTGTTATTTCTAGTTCTTGTTTTATATATTTCTCTTCTATTTTTACTTCTTTTTCAATACTTTTTGCAATTCCTGAAATTGCTTTTGAAACTCCTTTTAGTTGTGTTTCCATATTCTTTTTATTTTCAGTTAGTTTCTTTTTCCATACAAAATTTGTTTTACTTATTTTATATGACATATTTAATGTTCTTAACATTTGCATTATATTTTCTTCTAAATATTTACTTACTTCTTTATCATCAAATCCAATAATATAACTATTACAATCTGCAAATATTTTTAATAAATCTTCTCTTGATATTTCTTGTTTATCTAATAAGAGAGCAAAAATTTTATCTATTATCTCTCCATTGACATTTGCTATGTCATCATATAATAAATTTTCTCTATATGGTTCTAAATTGTTAAGTAATTCTGTTATAAATATTTGTTTATTTTCTTCTCTTGCTATTTCATTATCTATGTCTTTTTCATTATATGTATCTGCTATTTTTTCTATTGTTTCAGAAACATTATTTAATTTATCTATTGTTTCCTTACTTTTTGTTAAAGTTCTGTCTCTACTAACTGGTAAAAATTTTGAAGTTCCTACAAATTCTTCAATATCTATTTTTACTGTTCTTGGAATTGCAAGTAATGCTATTGATGCTACTAATATTTCCTTAAAATGAATTAATTCTACTGTATATCCATTTGAAACATATGCTAGAACAATGTTTCCTACGCAAAATCCAAGTATTACACCTATTTTACCAAATTTATTTAGTAATCCTGCTATCATTCCAGAAATTGCATATGCTGCTATCATTATTGGCTCTGAGCCTGTTATAATTCCTAAAGTTACTCCTATTGTTACCCCTGAAGTTGCACCTATCAATATTCCATTTTTCCATCCTAATACTAAAACTATTAATATGCTTAATATGTTTCTTAAAGATAATCCAAATATTGCAAAATCGCCAAAACAGCTTACGGCTATTGCTACTAGAAGGCTTGTCCCTATTACTTCTTCTATTGAAAAAGCTCTCTTTTCTCTAAAATCTTCTAAGACGGGAATTGAATTTATAAATATTTTATAAAATACTACTGATATAATAGCATAGGTTATGCTAAGTAAAATATCATAAAAAGTAAATGATGATATTGCATATTTAGCTAATTGAACTAATAATGTAGCAATAAATATATTTTTTGCTACTTTTATTTTTTCATTTCTTTCTTCTTCATTGTATTTAGGTTTTATAATAAATATTGTTGCAACTAATACTAATGCTGTTAGGAAATATTCTAAAGCTCCTCCTAGGCCAAATTTTATTATATTGGCTATTGTCGAAACTACTACTATCCCTAATAAAGGAACTGATGACGCAAAACATGCTCCTAACATACTTATACTAAATAATGAAAATTCTCCACCAACTCCAACTAATGATAACATAAAAGTCATTAGATAAATTACTATATTATTTTTATTAATTACTTGAATCCATTTTCTTGGTATTTCTTTTTTTTCATTTTCTATTGTAGCTTCATTAATATTTTGAAACATCTTTACCACCTCTTCTAATTATATAAGCTTATTTTACTACTTGTCCTTTGTGGTTTTTGTCTTTTTTAGTAAGTGATTACTAAAAACTTTTTTACATTTTACTTTTTTTTATTTTAATAAGTTTTACTTTTCTTGTTTTTACTATAAATTTACTCGTTTATTTTATTACATAATGTCTAAAAAAGCAATACAAAGTTAAAAAAAGGCTAGCCTAGAATATATTTTATATACTCTAGGCCAGCTTTTAACTATTTTATTTATTTAAAATTTTCTTTTTAATAAATATTACACCTGTTCCTAATATAACTAATGCTACTAATCCAACTGAAATTGGTATTACAAAGTTCCTATTTGCTCCTGTATTTGGTGTTATAATTACTGTTTCTGATGTTGACTCATCAGGTTCTTTAGGTTCTTCACCTGTTACAAAGTTTCCAGGTATTGATGGAACGTCTCCTCCACCTTGTGGTTTTTCAAGTTTTATAATTTCTGTTTCATTGTCTAGTGAAATATCACCTGATGTTGTTAATATTTTTGAAACATTTAATGTTGTGTCTTTAGATTCTGCTGGTTTTAATGGTGTTTTCAAATTTTCTGTATATAATATTATCTTATCAGCTATTGTTGATTCTTCGTTATTATATACTACTTCTGCAACTAAATCATGTAATTCTTCGATAGTTTTTACTTCCCAACCTTGATTTACTGCTGAATCATAACCCCAATCTTTGTCTAGATAATCTATTACTGCTGATGGAATTATTGTTACAACTTCTCCACCTGCAATACCATATTGATAGTAATCTTCTGTTGCATAATCTAATTCACTAACATTTACTGCTTTTATCTCATAAGTTACTTCTAATTTAGAGCCTTCTATTAATTCATTATCCATTTCTAATTTTATAAATCCATTTTTTGGTTCTCTATTATTTGATGGTCGCATATAGATTACTCCATCTTTTAGTCCTGTTATATTTCCTTCCTCATCTATTTCTAGTTCTGTAATCACTTGACCATTTGCTAGTGTTACTTTCATTGTCTTTACTCTTTTTACAAGTTCTATTTGTTGTCTTGCTCTTTCTACTATTCCAAAGTCAACATTGTTTACTTTGTATACATATTTATTTCCTGATGAAGCTGATGTTGTTGTATCATACTCTACTCCTATTCCCATTGTTGGTGTAGTTGAATCCATTTTTGTTCTAGTATAATTCTTTTGTCCTTTTTCAAGTGTTTTCATTTCTTCATCAATTTGTAATCTTGAACCTTTTGGTGCTTCTTGAGCTTTATTATAATTGTCTAATGCATCTGTTAATCTTGTATCAACATTTTGTTTATACCATTCTTTGTTATTTTGGTCTCTTGATTTATCATATATTGTTCCCTTATAGCTTTGAACTGTATATGTTTCGTCTCCCCAAGTATATGTCAAAGTATAGTCACCTGGTATAAATCCTGAAATTTTGAAGTTTCCATTTTCATCAGTTTTAGCTGTATATATTTTTTCACTTCCTGTATTTTCAGTTAATGTTATATCTACATTTGCAATTCCTTTTTCGCCTTGATTATATTTTCCATTGCCTCTTCTTTCTTTGTTTGTTTGTAATTCAGGCATATTTGTT
>CATYUF010000070.1 GCA_958413095.1 uncultured Clostridium sp. | reverse complement strand
GGTGTTGCTATAAGTTATGATTCAAGGAAAATGTCAAAAGAATTTAGTTTACAAACTGCATTAATTTTAAATGCAAATGGAATAAAAACATATTTGTTTGAAAATTTAAGACCAGTACCAGAATTATCTTTTGCTGTTAGAGAACTAGAATGCACAGCAGGTATAATGATAACAGCGAGTCATAATCCACCAAAATATAATGGATATAAGGTTTATTGGGATGATGGAGCACAAATAGTAGCTCCAAGAGATAAAGAAATTATAGAAAAAGTTAGAAATGTAACAGACTATTCTGAAATAAAAGAAATAACTAAAAAAGAAGCAGAAGAAAAAGGTTTATTCAAAATTGTTGGAACAGAAATGGATGATAAATATATTGATAAATTAAAAAGTTTAATACTAAATCCTGAGATAGTAAAAAAACAAGGAGAAAATCTAAAAGTAGTATACACACCTTTACATGGTACAGGAAATACAATTGCAGAGAGACTATTGAGAGAAATAGGTATTAAAAACTTATATGTTGTACCTGAGCAAAAAGAGCCAGATGGAAACTTCCCAACTGTTGATTATCCAAACCCAGAAGACCCAAAAGCATTTAAATTAGCTTTAGAATTAGCAAAAAAAGTCGATGCTGATGTTGTATTAGCAACAGACCCAGATGCTGATAGATTAGGAATATTTGCTAAGGATTCCAAAACAGGAGAATATAAAAATTATACAGGAAATATGTCTGCATTATTAATTGCAGAATATAGAATTTCACAAATGCAAGAAAAAGAAATTTTACCACAAGATGGTATGATTATAAAGACAATAGTATCATCTAATTTAACAGATGCAATAGCTAATAATTATGGATTACATCTATATGAAGTACTAACAGGATTTAAAAATATAGGTGCAATAATGAGAAAAGAAGAAGAAAATAATGGTAAAAAATATGTATTTGGATTCGAAGAAAGTTATGGTTGTTTAATAGGTGATTATGCAAGAGATAAAGATGGAATTGCAGCAGTAATGGCACTTTGCGAAGCTGCTTGTTACTATAAGGAAAAAGGGTTTACTTTATGGGAACAAATGATAAATATATATGAAAAATATGGTTATTACAAAGAAACACAAGTTGCAATAGTAAGAGAAGGAAGTAAAGGTGCAAAAGAAATTGAAAATATGATGACAACAACAAGAAATAAAGATGTAGAAAAAATAGGAAATTATAAAGTTTTAAAATTTAAAGATATAGATAAAGATTATGTTAAAGATATGGTAACGGGAGAAATAACAAAAAGTGGACTTCCAAAATCAAATGTATTGTATTATGAATTAGAAGATAATAGTTGGTGTTGTGTAAGACCATCAGGAACAGAACCAAAAATAAAATTATATATGGGAATAAAAGCAGATACAGAAAAAGAAGCAGACAGAAAATTAGAGGAATTAAAAGAAGCAATGGTAGATGCAGTAACAAAATAAGTTCATTTATATAATATCAGTAAATATATATTAATATTAGAATTGGAAAAACCAAAGGTTATTAAAATAAATTTTTATAACTTTTGGTTTTTATTAGAAAATAGTGCTATATAAATTTTAAGAGTATCAATGTATTATCTATTATTGCTTTTTATGTTACTATTAATTTTCCAATCTTCCAAATTTCTCTGGATAGCCCCAAACAAATTAGCTCTAATCATAGGGATATTTTTTGACAAAGAAAAAATTAAATTTTTCATATCCTCTCTTTTAGAAGTTCCATCCATTGGACAAACTTTAGCCATAACAGAAATATCATTTCGTTTAATATATCTTTTAATTTCCTTTTCAGGAGTATAAACTAAAGGTCTTATAAGAGTTACTTTTGACCTATCCATATAACTTACAGGCGAAAATGTTCCAATATTTCCAGCATAAAGTAAATTAAGTAAAAAAGTTTCAAGAACATCATCTTGATTATGACCTAATGCAATTTTATTACACCCTTCACGATTAGCAATAGAATTAATTACACCTCTACGAAGATTTGCACATAAAGAACAAGGATTTTTTTCCTTTCTTATATCAAAAACAATTTCTTTAGCATTACTTTTTTCAATAAATAAAGGAACATCAATTTTATTACAAATATCTTCTAAAAAACGAGTATCAAAAAATTCAAACCCAGGATTTACGCTAACAGCGATAAGAGCAAACTTTTTAGGATAGAATATTTGTAAATTCTTAAAAGCATGTAGCATGGTAATAGAATCTTTTCCTCCAGAAAGACATACAGCAATTTTATCTCCTTCTTCTATCATTTTATATTCTTCAATAGCTTTTCTCATATGACTTAAAATTCTTTGCATAATAATAAAATCCTTTCAAATATTTTTAAATAATTATATCATTTATGTCAATAGTGAAAATAAGCTTTACAAATCACAAAAAATCTGGTATTATATTAACATAAAATCAAGCAATAATTGCATAGTTTATATGTGAGAATGGAGGAGTAAAAATGAATGAATCTTTTATCAAAAGGAAAAATCGGCAGGTGGGAATAGCAGAGTGTATCATAGAAGGAAAAAGTATAAAAGCAGCTGGAGAAGAATATGGAATTTCTGCTACTACTGCTAAGCGAGACTTGGTTGAACTATATCGTGATGGTTATGGTACAGATCAAGAGCAAATAAATCGTAATAAAAAATTGGCCGTAAGAGCTTTAAAGATAATAGAAGCTAGAAAAAGATAATTTATTTTGGATATGCGATTTGAAATAGAAGTTATATTTCAAATCGTATATTTTTTAGTAGAAAATATTTTAAATTTACTAATTAAAAAAATGATATATTTTTTTCAGTTGACAATTTTAAAAAACAATAGTATATTTATTTAGAGTTAAATATGTGCTTATAGCTCAGCAGGATAGAGCAGTCGCCTCCTAAGCGGCCGATGGGGGTTCGAGTCCCTCTGGGCACACCAAAGAATATAATAGATATTATTAGTCAAACTATTTTTGGCAAATATTTTAGAGAAATTTTGCAAGGGGCAAAGTATAAAATATAAAAATGGATTAAATTATAAAGGATTTGATTAATAAAAATATTAAAAACAAAAAACTTAACAAAAAATAAAAGAGGAATAATATGCAAGAAAAATTCATGAAAGAAGCATTAAAAGAAGCAAAAAAAGCATATGAAAAATTAGAAGTACCCGTAGGATGTGTAATAGTAAAAGACGGAAAAATAATAGCAAGAGGACACAATTTAAAAGAAACAAAGAAAAATCCAACAAAACATGCAGAAATAATAGCTATTCAAAAAGCAAGTAAAAAACTAGATTCATGGAGATTATTAGATTGTGAAATGTATGTAACATTAGAGCCATGTTCAATGTGTGCAGGAGCAATTATAAATTCCAGAATTAAAAAATTATACATAGGTACACAAGATCCAAAAACAGGAGCAGTAGGTTCTGTTTATAACTTATTTTCTGATTATACATTTAATCATAATGTTGAAGTAGAAAAAGATATATTAAAAAATCAATGTGAAGAAATGCTAAAAAAGTTTTTTAAAGAATTGCGAAATATTAAAAAACAAAAAATCAAAGAAGAAAAATAATTTAGAAAAATTATTTGGAGGAAATAATGTTAAATAAGTTAAAGCAATTTACAAGAACGAAAGAATTTCACTTAAGTATGCTCATATTAATAATAGCAATAATTATATTTACAGTGGGAATAATAGTTTTAAGATATAATGTAGAAGGCGAAACTAATATGCCATTTGAATTATCTAAGATATCAATAATTAGTTCACAAGAAGGAGTAGACAAAGAAACACAAGATTCAAGATGGGCTTTTGACATATATCAGGCAAATGATATATACTTATACATAAGTAAAAATGACAAATATTCAAAACAAGAAATGATAAAAGAAATTACAATTGATAATTTTAAAATAGAAAAACAAAATAATGAAAATATAGGAAACATAAAAATATATAAACCAGATGCACAAAATGAAAATACAATTTTTAAAAATAAAGAAGAAAACATTGTAGAAAGTATTCAATATACAGGAGCAGTTGAGCCTAATATAAAAAACATGCAAATATCAAATCAAGGTGGAATAATAGTATTTAGATGTTCAAACAACAATATAGCAGAATACAAGTCAAATGAAGAAGAAATAAATCATAATCAATTATTAAAAAAAGCAGGAATTACACAAGAAAAATTAAAGATGAAATTAACATTTGATTTAACAATTACAATGGAAGAAGGAAAGAAATACAAAACTACAATTGATTTAGAAATGCCACAAGGAAATATTGTAGAAGATGGAATAACTGTAGCAGAAATTACAGATTTAAGTAATGTCATTTTTAAAAGAGAAAAAAATTAATTTAATACTTGATTAAATACAAAAATCATTATATAATACAAATGGTATGATATTTAATCTTTGTATGGAGAGTAGACCAATAAAGACCTATGAACCTTGTCAGGTCCGGAAGGAAGCAGCAATAAGTAGATATCTTTATGTGGAATACTTTCCATAGAGAGATTGATTATCAGCCATTTTTTAGGTATATAAAGGATGTGAGAAAGATGGGGTACACAGCTCTTTATAGAAAATTTAGACCTATAAATTTTTCAGAAATGGTAGGTCAAGAACATATAACGAGAACTTTAAAAAATCAAATAATATCAAATAGAGTTGGACACGCATATTTATTTAATGGTGGAAGAGGTACAGGAAAAACTTCTGCTGCTAAAATATTAGCAAGAGCTATAAATTGTCTAAATCCAAAAGATGGAGAACCTTGCAATGAATGTGAAATTTGTAAAGGAGCAAGAGCAGGTTCATTAACAGATATAGTAGAAATGGATGCTGCATCAAATAATAGTGTTGAAGACATAAGAAGCATTAGAGAGGAAGTTAACTTTTTACCAACAAAAGCTAAATATAGAGTATATATAATAGATGAGGTGCATATGCTTTCAACAGGTGCTTTTAATGCCTTATTAAAGACCTTAGAAGAACCACCTGAACATGTAAAATTTATTTTAGCTACTACTGAACCTCAAAAACTTCCAGCGACAATTTTATCAAGATGTCAAAGATTTGATTTTAAAAGAATATCTAATGAAGATATAATAAAGAGACTAAAAATTGTATGTAATGAAAGTAATATAGAAATATCAGAAGGTGCTTTAAATATTATTGCAACTTTATCAGAAGGTGCAATGAGAGATGCTTTATCAATATTAGAAAGATGTATACAAGATGGAGAAAACAAAATAGACGAAGATAAAATAAAAGACTTAGTAGGAATTCCAAAAATTACATTTATACATGATATAACAAAAGCAATTATTGAATATAATATAGATGATGCATTAAAAAATGTAAATAAAGTTTTAGATGATGGAAAAGATATAACTAATTTACTATGGGAAATAGTAAAATATATAAAAGATATGTTAGTATATAAAGCTTGTAATAAATTAGAATTATATAGTGAAGAAGAAATTAAAGATATACAAGAACTTTCAAAAGATGTTTCAAAAGAGAGATTAATAAGTTTAGTATATGAACTATCAGAATTAGAAAATAACATTAAATGGTCAACACAAAAAACAATAATGTTTCAAGCTGGAATAATAAAATTGTGTAATAGATTAGAAAGTAATACAGGTTCTTTAGAAGAAAGAATTGAAAGAATAGAAAAATATTTAAAATCAGGAAATGTGGTACAAAGACAAGTTACACAAAATCCAAGTGCTAATACTTATACAAATTCAAGTGCTTATGCAAAAGTTGAAACAAATGTAACTGCTAATATACAACCAAAAAAACCAAAAAATATTAATAGAACACAAACTGCAAATCAATCTAATCAAACATTAAAAAATAAATGCTCAAATAAACCAGAAGAATATTGGCCACAAATATTAAATGAGTTAAAACAAAATGGAAAAATCGTGTTATATACAAATTTAGTAAATACAAAAGCAACAGAAATAAATGATATGACAGTAGGAATAGAATTTCCAAGAGGGTTAACTTCTTTTGGAAGAACAATCTTAGAAAAACAAGAAAATATAAAAGAATTAACAAATATGGTATCAATGGCTTCAGGAAAAACAATGCAAGTAAAATATATAACAAATGCACAAGAAAATAAAGAACAATTTAATAGAGAAGAAAATATACAAAATTTTGCAAATGAATCAGATATACCATTTAATATAATTTAGAAAAATTAAGGAGGAATTTTATTATGGCAAAAAGAGGAGGATTCCCAGGAATGGGTGGATTCGGAGGAATGAATATAAACAATTTAATGAAAGAAGCAAAAAAGATGCAAGCAGATATGGAGAAATCACAAGCAGAATTAGCTACAAAAGAATTTGATGCAACAGCAGGTGGTGGGGCAATAAGTGTAAAAGTAACAGGTGAAAAAGTGATAAAAGAAATAAAAATACAAAAAGATGTAGTAGACCCAGATGATGTTGAAATGCTTGAAGATTTAATATTAACTTGTGTAAACGAAGCATTAAGAAAAGTTGATAGTGCTCAAGCAGCACAATTAGGAAAATTTAATATTCCAGGATTAATGTAGTCCTCGAGTATTATTTAGAAAGGGTAAAATCATGTCATTATATTCACCATCAATAGAAAAATTAATAGAAAGTTTTGAAAGACTACCAAGCATAGGGCATAAAACAGCAGCAAGACTTGCATTCTATATGCTAAACTGTTCAGAAGAAGAAACAAATGAATTTGTAAATTCAATATTATCAGCGAAAAAGAACTTAAAATATTGTAGTAAATGTTATAATATTTCTGATACAGACCCTTGCCCAATATGTAGCAATACCAAAAGAGATGAATCATCGATTTGTGTAGTAGAAGATGTTAGAGATATTATAGCTATGGAAAAAACACATGAATTTAAAGGTGTATATCATGTTTTACACGGGTCAATATCTCCAATGAATGGCATAGGCCCAGATGACATAAAAATAAAAGAATTATTAGCTAGACTTATGGATGGAAAAGTTAAAGAAGTAATTTTGGCAACAAACCCTAGGGTTGAAGGTGAGGCAACTGCAATGTACTTATCTAAATTGATAAAGCCATTAGGAATAAAAGTAACAAGAATAGCACATGGAATTCCTGTTGGAGGAGA
>CATYUF010000069.1 GCA_958413095.1 uncultured Clostridium sp. | reverse complement strand
AATTACTCAGATTTTTTAGATTTACTTTTTTTATCGTCAGTCATAACTTCTTTTATTGCACCTAAACTACTCAAAGCACTTGTAGCTTCAAAAGGAATAAATACTTTATTAGCTTCACCTTTTGCTACTTCTTCTAAGGCTTCTAAAGATTTTAATTGTACTAATTTATCTGTTGGGTCAGCTTGTTTCATTGCATCATATACCATTTGAATTTCTTTAGCTTTAGCATCTGCAACTTCTTTTATAGCTTGAGCTTCACCGACAGCTCTTCTTATTTGAGATTCTTTGTCAGCTTCAGCTTCTAAGATAGCTGCTTGTTTTTTACCTTCTGCAATAGTAATAGCTGATTGTCTTTGTGCTTCTGCTTCAAGGATTAAAGCTCTTTTATTTCTTTCAGCATTCATTTCTTTTTCCATCGCATCTCTAACATCTGCTGGTGGAGTAATATCTTTGATTTCAACTCTATCAATTTTACATCCCCATCTATCAGTAGCTTCATCTAAAACAACTCTTAATTTTGTATTAATACCATCTCTCGAACTAAAAGTTTCATCTAAATCCATTTTACCTATAATATCACGAATTGTAGTAATTGCTAGGTATTCAATACCTTTTTTCAAACTTTGAATTTCATAAACAGCTTTAGCAGGGTCTGTTATTTGATAGAATACAACTGTATCTATTGTTATTGTAACATTGTCTTTTGTAATAACTCCTTGAGGTGGTATATCCATTGTTTGTTGTTTTAAGCTTACAACACTTCTTATATGATCAAAAAATGGAATTATAATTGTAAGACCAGCATCAGCAATTTTATAAAATTTACCTAATCTTTCAATTATATATACCTCAGATTGTTTAACTATTTTTATTGATGTAAATGCTATAACTAATATTATAACAAGTAAAATTAATAAAAATATCATAATAATATCCTCCTATTATATATATTAAAAGTGAATATATGAATTAATAAATTATATATATTAACACTTTTTTAATAACCTTTAGTTTATAAAAAATTATTTTTACTACCATTAGTATTATTGATAGATATGAGTTATTCAATATAAGATTTATATTGGTTCAACAATAGCCTTAACTCCATCAATTTTAAGGATTTTTACCTCTGTACCTTTTTCTAAATTAGAAGCATTTGCTGATTCAGCAGACCATATTTCGCCATCTACTTTAATTTGACCTTTTCCATCAATGTTATCGATGTCTTTTATAACTAAGGCCTTTTTTCCTATTATGGAAAATGCATTTGTTTCAGTTTTTTTGTTACTACCTAAAAATTTTTTTGCAAAAGGTTTAGTTGCAAAAATTAAAATGACAGAACTTATTAAAAATACAACCATTTGAATTATAAGGTTATCAACAAAGAAACTTACACACATTGCAATAAGTGCACCAATTCCTAGCCAAAATACAAAAAAACCAGTTGTAATTATTTCAGCAATTAAAAATATTCCGGCAGCTATTAACCAATATTGCCACATAATGAATTCCTCCTTTAAATATCACTATTTACATTATACTATAAAATCCTTGAAAAATAAATAGTTTTATGAAAAAAAATAGGGTAAATATAACAATTATTTATATAATTAAAAAATAATATATAGTATAAAAATATGTTATAAAACTTGTAATTATATCAAAAAAATGATATATTAAAAAATATAAAAGACAAAGGAGAAAAAGATTATGAAAGAAAATAATAGAGGTGTAACATTAATTGCACTAGCAATTACTATAATAGTTTTATTAATTATTTCAGGAATTACTATAACAGCAGGTTCATATAATGCAGAAAAGGCAAAAGATAATAAACTTTTGTCAGAAGTTGTAATGGTTCAAAATGCTGTTTTACAAAGAAAAACAAAGGCAGAATTAATAAATGGACATTATCCAGGACAAAAATTAACTGAAATAGGAATTAATATAGATGAAGTTATATCAAAAGTTAATTTAGAAAAAGCAGATGAATATGAAATAATAGAAAAAAAGGATACCAATGAAAGTAATTATTATTTACTATCAAATGAAAATGGCGGAATTAAAGAATTGAACATAAAAAATACAGAAGATGAATATATTGTAAATTATGTAACAGGCGAAGTAATAAATTATACAAATTGTGTTACAGGAAAAGGTGAACCAGTATATGTATACAGTATAGAAAATAAAAATTAAGAATGGACATGTAAAAACTAAATAACATATATGTAAAAAATAAATAACATATATGTAAGTTTTCTAGAATGTCAAATTACTTTACATATGTTATTTTTACACCAAGTTTTATAACCATGAAAGGAAAAAACTAAAATATGAATATAAAAGAAATGTTAGAAAATATAGATTTAAAAATTGATAAATCTAAAATAAGTTATGATGAACCAATGTCTAAACATACTTCATTTAAAACAGGAGGAGTAGCAGAGTGCTACATAAAGATAGATAATATAGATGATTTAAGAGAAATGCTTAATATTGCTAAAAAAAATAATATACCAATAACAATATTAGGAAATGGAAGTAATGTACTTGTTTTAGATGGAGGAATAAAAGGATTTGTTCTTAATATTAGAATAAATAAAATAGAGATGCTTAATTACGATAAAAAAGACATATATGCAACAATAGGGGCAGGAGTTAAAATGTCAATGTTAGGTCATTTGTTGTTAAGAAACGAAATCACAGAATTTGAAGAATTAGCAGGAATTCCTGGAACCATAGGTGGAGCAATCAGAATGAATGCAGGGGCTCATGGTAAAGAAATAAAAGACATAGTTAAATCAGTAAAATGTATGGACTATGAAGGAAACATTAAAGAATTTCAAAATGACGAAATGAGATTTGAATACAGAAGAAGTATGTTAAAAGAAGAAAAATATATTGTATTAGAAGCAATATTTGAATTGCAAAAAGGAATTGAAAGCGAAATTAAAGCTAAAATGGACGAATATGCTAATTTCAGAAAAGAAAGACAACCTATTGAATATGCAAGTGCAGGAAGCACATTTAAAAGAGGAAAAGATTTTATAACTGCACAACTAATTGACCAAGCAGGATTAAAAGGACTTAAAGTTGGAGATGCCGAAGTTTCAACTAAACATGCAGGATTTATAATAAATAAAGGAAATGCAACAGCAAAAGATATATTAACTCTAATAGAAAAAGTAAAAGAAGAAGTACAAAAGAAGTTTGGAAAAGATATAGAATTAGAAGTTGAAATTATAGGAGAGAATTAGAATGAATGGATTTTTACATTGGTTTAAATCAAGCAATAAAATGAAAAGATGGATGTTTTTAATTTTAATAGGAATAATACTTTCATGTTATGGAATGGCAGAGATAATAGTATTAAAGGAAATATCTTTTCAAGAAGTAGGAAAGATAATAGCGATTTTTGTAGTTGGATTTGTTTCAATAGTTATAGGATTAATATTCTTAAATAAAAGGACCTTAGAAGTTTTAATAGAATCGACAGATGAAAGGATGGAAAATAAAAATAATGTAAATATTAATTCCTTAATATTTAATAAAACAGTATATGATAAAGGACCTAATATTGTAGTAATAGGTGGAGGAACAGGCTTAAATACAGTTTTAGCAGGTTTAAAAAATTACACTAGCAATTTAACTGCAATAGTAACAGTGTCAGATTATGGAGAAGAAAAAACAAATTCAAGAAAAGAACTTCAAACTTTACCATTAGATGATATAAAAAATAGTATTATTTCTTTATCAAGAGAAGATGAACAAGTAGAAAAATTATTTAATTATGAATTTAAACAAGGAAAATTAAAAGGCCTAGACTTTTCAGATATTTACTTTTTAGCAATGAAAGAAGTAAATGGGAATTTTGAAGATTCAATAATAAAGAGTAATCAAGTAGTAAATATGGTTGGAAAAGTAATACCAGTGACATTAGATGAAATGAAAATAATTGCAGAATTAGCAAATGGATATATTGTAGAAGAAAAGTCTAGAATACCTGAAGTAGTATCAGACAAAATAACAAAAATAAATAGAATAACAATAAGCCCATCAAATTGTAGACCGGCTCCTGGAGTTGTAGAAGCAATAAAAAATGCAGATTGTATAGTAATTGGTCCAGGAAGCTTATACACTAATGTTATTCCAAATTTATTAGTAAATGGTGTCACAAAAGCAATAAAAGAAAGCTCAGCTATAAAGGTATATATTAGTAATATAATGACTGAACCGGGGCAAACAGATAATTATAGTGTAGCTGACCACTTAAATGCAATAATTGAACATTGTGGACAAGGTGTAGTAGATTATTGTATATATGATACAGGAGAAATTATACCAGAGTTTATAAAAAAATATAATTTAGAAGGACAAGATTTAGTAGAACAAAGTATTGATAAGGTAAAAGGAATTAAATTTTTACAAAGAAATTTATCAATGATATATGGAGAACATATAAGGCATGACCCAAATTTAGTTGCTACATCAATTATAGAATTAATATGTGATGATTTAAAATATCAAGATAAGCAAAATGACCCTCAATACTTAATGTTGAATACTAAATTAAGAGAAGAAAAAAGAATAAATAAAAAGAAAAAAGAAACAGCCAAAAGAGAATTACAAAAACAAAAAGGGAAAATTAAGCCAACAAAGAAAAAGAGCAAAAGCAAATTTAGCAATAAATATAGTGACAGGATAGCCTCTATTAAAGAAGCTGACGAAAAAGCAAAAATAAAAATGCAAAAAGAAGAAAATAAGAAAAATAAAAAAACTGAAACTAAGAAAATAAAAGACATAAGTAAAAACAACAAAGGAGCACCTAGAAGAAAAAGAACACCTCAAGAAATAAGAGAAGAAATGCTAAAACGCTTAGAAGAAAGTGAATTTAATAGAAAAGATTAATTATGGAGGATAACAAATGAAGTTTACTAAGGAAAAATTAAATTTAGAAGATGGATTAACAAAAGAATGGCTAATAACAAACGGTATAGGAGGATTTAGTTCTTCAACTATTATTGGAGCCAATACTAGAAAATATCATGGACTTTTGGTTGCACCATTAGTACCACCAGCAAGTAGATATTTAATATTATCAAAAGTTGATGAGGCGATAGAAATAAGAGGAAAAAAATATGAATTATATACTAATGTATGTAGTTCATATATTTCTAAAGGGTATAAATATCAAGAAACTTTTGAAAAAGAGTGCTTACCTACATTTAAGTATAAAGTACAAGATGTAGAAATTGAAAAAACAATTTGTTTAGAATATGAAAGAAATACAGTAGGAATATATTATAAAATAAAAAATGGAAAATATAAATCAAAATTGACATTAGCACCAATCATTAATTTTAGAGATTTTCATTCAATGAATACAAACCATTATTTTGAATTAAAACAATATATAACAGATAATAAATTAAAAATTATAGTGGATAATAATTCTAAGGTGCCAGTTTATATGAACTTATCTGAAGGTAAATATATAGAGCATTATAATGATAATTTTGATAATATGTTTTATATAGAAGAAGAAAAAAGAGGATTTTATCCAGAGGAAAATCATAGTGTACCTGGTGTTTATGAAGTTGAATTAAAAGCAAATGAAGAAAAAGAGTTGTCTTTTGTATGTTCATTAGAGGAAAATATAGAAGAAATAGATGTTAAAGATTTAATAGAAAAAGAAATTAGCAGACAAGAGAAAGAGATTGAAAAAGCAGATTTAATAGATAAAAATTCTTCGAAAACTAAAGCACAGAAAAATAAAGATGAATTATTAAAAGAATTTTTAGTTGCAATAGATAATTTTATAGTATACAGACATAACTTTAAGTTACATACCATAATAGCTGGATATCCATGGTTTTTAGACTGGGGAAGAGATACTTTAATTTCATTTGAGGGATTATTATTAAAAACAAAAAAATTCGACATTGCAAGAGAAGTTTTACTAACTATGGTAAGAGATGTAAAATATGGTTTAGTACCAAATGGTTATTCTGGATATGATAATAGACCATTATATAATAGCGTAGATGCTTCTTTATTATTATTTGAACAAGTACAAAAATATATAGAATATACAAAAGACTATAAATTTGTAAAAGAAAAAATATATATAAAATTAGAAAGCATTATTGATAATTATATATCAGGTAATAATTTTGATAATAATAATATTTACTTAGACAAAGACGGTTTGATATCTTCAGGAACAGATGGTACTCAAAATACATGGATGGATGCTAAATATAACAACATAGCAGTAACTCCCAGAAATGGCAAAGCAGTAGAAATAAATGCAATGTGGTATAATGCAAATATGATAATGGCAAATTTAACAATGAAAATGGGAGATTTGCTAAGAATAAAAAAATACAAGGAATTAGCCAAAAAGTGCAAAGCTTCATTTGAAGAAAAATTCTATAACCCAAAAACTAAATGCTTATATGATGTGATAGGCGATGGAAAAATAAGACCAAATCAATTATTTGCATTAAGTTTAACATATCCAGTAATAGAGCCAAATTCAGAAATTGCAAAAAATATGATAAACATAGTAGAAAAGAAATTATTAAATAATTATGGCTTAAAAACACTAGCAAAAGGAGAAGAAAAATATATAGAAATATATGAAGGGGACCCATGTCATAGAGATACAAGTTATCATCAAGGAATAACCTGGCCATGGTTATTAGGACTTTATTATAACTCTCTAAAAAATATTGAAAAAGAAGAAAAAGATAAAGAAATAAAAGCACAAATTTCTCAAAAAATAGAAAAATTTAAAAATAAAGTATATAGAACATTTAAAACAGAATTAGAAGAAAATGGCTGTATAGGTAGTATTTCAGAATTATATGATTCAGCAAAACCTCAACTACCAAAGGGAGCAATAGCTCAAGCTTGGAGTGTAGCAGAAATTTTCAGAATAATTTTTTAAAGCAAAATTAAAGCTGATTTTGGGGTCGGAGATAAAAATCAGGATTTTAAAATCGAAAATATAAGATATATCCAATAGTTTAGAATTTGAAAAAATATTCTAGACTATTGGATATGTTTTTGTATACAATATTTATGAATTGATTAGTTAGAGGTTTTTAAAATTGGTCGCTGGAAATAGGTAATAGTTATGATTTTTTGGAATTTTTGACTACTCATTCCATTCAGAAAGAATTGGTAAGGCTTTTTCATGAGCCTCTCTCACTCAGACCC
>CATYUF010000068.1 GCA_958413095.1 uncultured Clostridium sp. | reverse complement strand
GGAAGATTGCATATTGGACATTATTTTGGGTCTTTGAAGAAGAGGGTTGAGATGCAAAATAGTGGTGAGTATGATATGTATATTTTGATTGCTGATGTTCAAGCTTTGACTGATAATTTTAATAATCCAGAGAAGGTTAGAAATAATGTGAGACAACTTGCTATGGATTATTTGGCTTGTGGTATTGACCCTAGTAAAACTACTATATATATACAATCTATGATACCTGAAACTGCTGAGCTTACTGTTTATTATTCTAATTTGGTTTCAATTGCAAGATTGGAGAGAAATCCAACTGTTAAAACTGAGCTTGCTCAGAAAAGAGATGTTTTTGGAGAAAGTGTTACTTATGGTTTTTTAGGATATCCAGTTAGTCAATCAGCTGATATAACGACTTTTGAAGGCGAGTTAGTTCCAGCAGGTGAAGATCAAGAGCCATTAATAGAGCAAGCGAGAGAGATTGTTAGAAAGTTTAATAGTATTTATGGAGATGTTTTAGTTGAACCTAAAATTGTATTGTCAGAAGGTAAAAGAATAAAAGGTCTTGATGGTAACGAAAAAATGGGAAAATCTTTAGGAAATGCAATTTATTTATCTGATACTGAAGAAGAAATTACCAAAAAGGTTATGAGTGCAGTGACAGACCCTAATAGAATAAAAAAAGATGATTTAGGAAATCCTGATATATGTATGGTTGCATATTATCATAATTTATTTACAAATTCAGAAGATGTGAAAACTGTATGTGAAGAATGTAAAGCAGGAAAAAGAGGTTGTGTTGCTTGCAAAAAACAATTGGCTAAAAATATAATTGAGTATTTAAGACCAATTAGAGAAAAAAGAAAATATTATGAAGATAATATAGAACTTGTAGATAAAATTCTTAAAGAGGGAACTGAAAAAGCAAGAAAGACAGCTAAGGAAACAATGAGAAAAGTCAAAAATGCTATGAAATTAGATTATTTTGATGAAATATAGATAGTCATAAGAAGAAAAAAGATAAATAATTAATAATAAATATAAGATAGTTGTTATTATTTATGTCTTAGAAGGGACGATAGTAAAATGGGAATATTTGAAAGAATAAAAAATTTATTTAAAAAAGATCAATATAAAAAGTTAGATACAGGTGTTTATAAATTTAATATACAAAACGACAGTGAAGTTATAGAGTTTAGAGAACTTCAGAATATAGATACTGTAAAACATAGTAATGGTTCTGTCAATTCTTTAATACAGGCAAAAGTTTATAAATATAATCAAGAAAATGCTAGACTAATTGATGACATAAAATATAATTATAGATATGTAATTTTTGAAATGCCTAATAATATAAAATTAACTGATAGAATATTACAAGCAATAGCAGCACAATATAATGCATATTATTCAAATACAGAAGAGTTTTGTTCTTTTCTAGGTGAACTTTCACTTACAGACAAAGGGTTTAGAATAATGAATATAAGTCAAAATGTTTATAATTATGTTAAACAAAATTTAGAGCCTAGATTATTTGAAGAATTAAGACAAAAAAGAGAACAAAGGCATAATGAAATTATAGCAAAAGAAAATGAGCAAAAAGAGTTTAAGAGAAGAATAGACTATAGAGAAGAAACAAATAGGTATTTGAAAGAAAAGAGAAAAATAAGAGAAGAAAGAATGAAAAATCCATATTTGAATAAGATAAATACATTAAATATTAATGGTAAAATTACAAGTGAATGGGAAGGCATAAATACTGTAAATGGCGAAGTTTTAAAAATTCATAATTTGAGAAAAGTAGGAAAAGCAGTGGAAAATGGGCAATATTTATATACGGCTATTGTAAATTCAACAAGTTCTCCAAATGATGCTAACATGATAAATCAACAAACAGGAGAATTGACAGGAAAACATATAGGCTTTGAATTGCCTAAAAATATGGAAAAGATGTTAGAAAATGCAGATGCAAATACAATAAATAATATTCTTAATTTATTTACTTCTGGAAATATGAGAGGAAATGAAAAAGATTTTACTTATATAGGTGGAATAAAACAAAATGGAGAACTTGAATATACAGAGATTCCTTCGGCTAAATCAATAGAAAATGAATTTGGAAAAATAAAAGAAGAATATAAAGAAAAGATAGAAAACAAAATAAAAGAACAATATGAAAAGTAAAAAGTTAAAGAGGTGACAATATGTTTACAGATTATACAAAAATAATAATAAAATCAGGAGATGGTGGAAATGGAGCAGCAACTTTCCGTCGTGAAAAATATGTAGCAGCAGGAGGACCAGATGGTGGCGATGGAGGAAAAGGTGGAGATATATATTTCCAAGTGGATAAAGATAAAAACACATTAATTGATTTTAGATATAATAAAAAATTTAAGGCAGAAAATGGTGAAAATGGTAGTGGGAGTCATTGCAATGGAAAATATGGAAAAGACTTATATATAAAAGTTCCAATAGGTACAATAGTAAAAGATGTAGAAACAGGAAAGGTAGTTGCAGATTTATCAAATCCAGGTCAAACTGAATTAATTTTAAAAGGTGGTCGTGGTGGAAGAGGAAACTCACATTTTGCAACAGCTACAAGACAAGCTCCTAGATTTTCAGAAGATGGAGAAAAAGGAGAAGAAAAGGAAATAATTTTGGAATTAAAGTTACTTGCAGATGTAGGATTATTAGGATTTCCTAATGTAGGAAAGTCAACATTTTTATCAGTAGTTACAGAAGCTAGACCTAAAATAGCAAATTATCATTTTACAACATTAGAGCCAAATTTAGGAGTTGTAAAAACAAAAAATGGAGATGGATTTGTAATAGCTGATATTCCAGGTATAATTGAAGGTGCAAGTGAAGGAGTTGGACTAGGAATTCAATTTTTAAGACATGTTGAAAGAACTAGATTGTTATTACACTTTTTAGATGTATCAGGTCAAGAAGGAAGAGAGCCAGTAGAAGACTTTAATACTATAAATGAAGAACTGAAAAAATATAGTGAAAAATTAAGTAATAGAAAACAAATAATTGTAGCAAATAAAATTGATGCAATGCAAGACGAAAGTCTATTAAAAGAAGTAGAAGAATTAGCCAAAAAAGAAAATCTAAAATTATTTAAAATATCAGCAGCAACAAAACAAGGAATAGAAGAATTAATAGATTATGTAACAGAAGAATTGAAAAACTTACCAAAAGAAGATTTAATTGAAATAGAAGATAAAGTTGTTTATACATTAGAAGATAAAAAAGATGAATGGTCAATTAAAGAAGAAAACGGAGTATTCATAGTTTCAGGAAGAGCAGTACAAAGACTAATGGGAAGAGTAAACATTGAAGATAATGAATCAATGTATTATTTACAAAAATGCTTGAAAAACATGGGAATAGATGAGAAACTAAAAGAAATGGGAGTATGTGAAGGAGATACTGTAATTTTAGATGATTGGGAATTAGAATGGTATGAGTAGCATATGAATTTTTGTTATAATAGATATAGCTTTTACAAATTAACCGCTGAAAATAGTTGATAATTATAATTTTTTTGCTTTTGACTACTTATTTCATTCAGAAAGAATTGATAAGGCTTCCTCATGAGCCTCTCTCACTCAGACCCCTTCATACTTCAGGTACCGTGAGCATTCCTCATTCGCAAGCCTAACCAATTCTAATTTTCATTCCATGCGAACGTCAAAATCCAAAAAATTATAATTATCAACTATTTTCAGCTACTCTATAATAAAAGATTTTTTGTAATTTTACAATATGAGTTGACTAAAATAAAATTTAGTGGTATAAATAATAAGTAAAATTTAAGGCCCCTTGGTCAAGCGGTTAAGACGCCACCCTCTCAAGGTGGAATCATGGGTTCGATTCCCGTAGGGGTCACCAATAAAATATATTGGCATTAAAAGATAGTTGGAATATACATAAATAGATTTAAAAGGGAGTAGCTTTAATTTACTAATCAACAGTCGCGATAATTATTATCTGGTTAGTAAGCTTTTTTAATAAAAGTAAGCAAGACTTTTAAAAGGGACAAAATACCTTTTAAAGGTCTTTTTATGTTTATTCATTTAGGCGATAGAATATAAAGTAACGATAAAGTCCAAATATGACTTATAATAATAATGTTATAAATATATTCTAGTTAAAAATATAAGTTAATTTAGATATTGAATAAGATTTATTTTATGTCATAAAAAACTAAAATAATGCCAAAATAATTACAAAAGGAGGAAGAATATTGGAAAATCATAACTGGTTTAACAAGAAAGTAGAGGATGTAGAAAAAGAGCTACACACAAATATTGAAACAGGACTAACAGACGAAGAAGTAAAGCAAAGGAGAGAAAAATATGGTCTAAATCAATTAAAAGAAAAAAAGAAAAAATCAATGTTAAAAAGATTTTTAGACCAATTCAAAGACTTTTCAATCATAATTTTAATAATAGCAGCAATAGTGTCTGGAGTAGTTGGTGTAGCAGAAGGGGAAGGAATTACTGATACAATAATTATATTAATAGTAGTTCTCGTAAATGCAATAATAGGAGTAACACAAGAGTCTAAAGCTGAAAAGTCATTAGAAGCATTACAAAAATTAACAGACCATGCGTCTAAAGTTATTAGAAACGGACATATTACTGTTGTCCCAGCAAAAGAATTAGTACCTGGAGATATTGTAGTATTAGATACAGGAGACTATATTCCAGCAGATTTAAGAATTATAGAAGCAGTAAATTTAAAATCACAAGAAGCATCACTTACAGGAGAATCTGTTCCAGTAGAAAAAACAATTGAAGAAATAAATGATGTAGAAGTGAGTTTAGGAGACAGAACAAATATGCTATTTTCTTCTAGCTTAGTAACATATGGTAGAGGAAAAGGAATTGTAGTAGAAACAGGAATGACAACAGAAGTTGGTAAAATAGCAGAAATGATAAATCAAACAGAAGAACAAATAACACCACTACAACAAAAATTAAACAAACTAGGAAAAACTTTAGGAATAGCAGCTTTAGCTATATGTGTAGTTATTTTCATAATTGGATTATTACAAAACAAAGAGCCAATTCATATGTTTATGACAGCAGTATCATTAGCAGTTGCAGCAATTCCAGAAGGATTAGTTGCAGTTTCAACAATTGTTTTAGCAATAGGTGTTCAAAAAATGGTAAAGAAAAATGCAATAGTAAAAAGATTACCAGCAGTAGAAACCTTAGGAAGTGCAACAGTTATATGTTCTGATAAAACAGGAACATTAACTCAAAATAAAATGACAGTAGAAAAAGTATTCTTAAATAAAGAAATAAAAGATTTTGCAGAAATTGATAAAAATAATATAAATGAAGATATGACAAAATTAGTTTATGCTAATATGCTTTGTAATGATACGAAAGTAGCTAAAGATGGAACATTAACAGGAGATCCAACAGAAACTGCATTAGTAGATATGGCGTTTAATCTTAGTTTTGACCCATCAATATATGACAGAATGGTTCGTGTTGCAGAAGTGCCATTTGATTCAGATAGAAAATTAATGACAACAGTAAACAAAGTTAATAATAAATATATTGCATACACAAAAGGTGGAGTAGATGAATTATTAAGAATATGTAAAGGTTATTTATTAAATAATGAAATTAAAGAGGACTTAGAAAATTATGCTGTAATAATCAGAGAAAAAAATGAAGAAATGGCAAAAGAAGCTTTAAGAGTTTTAGCCTGTGGATATAAAGAATTTGACCATGAGCCAACAGAAGAAGAAATAAAAAATATCGAAAGTGATTTAATATTTATAGGAATGGTTGGAATGATTGACCCGCCAAGAGAAGAAGCTAGAAAAGCAGTAGAAAAATGTAAAACAGCAGGAATAAAAACTGTAATGATTACAGGAGACCATAAAATTACTGCAACAGCAATAGCTAAAAAACTAGGAATATTAGAAAATGAAAGTGAAGCAATAACAGGTCAAGAACTTGAAAAAATGAGTGATGAAGAATTACAAAAAAATGTAAGAAAATATTCAGTATATGCAAGAGTTTCACCAGAACATAAAGTAAGAATAGTAAAAGCATGGCAAAAAAATGGCGAAATAGTTGCAATGACAGGTGATGGAGTAAATGACAGTCCAGCACTTAAAACATCAGATATAGGATGTGCAATGGGAGTTGTAGGAACAGACGTAGCAAAAGAAGCAGCAGATGTAATTTTAACAGACGATAATTTTGCAACAATAGTATCAGCAGTAGAAGAAGGAAGAAGAATATATGACAATATATTAAAAGTTATTCAATTCTTATTATCAAGTAATATAGGAGAAATAGTAGTATTATTTTTAGCAACATTATGCACACCATTATTTGCAAGTTGGTTTGGAATAACTGATATAACACATCTAGAAATATTATTACCAATTCACATATTATGGATAAATTTAGTAACAGACTCATTACCTGCATTAGCATTAGCATTTGACCCAGCAAATTCTGATATAATGAAAAGAAAACCAAACAAACCAGGAAAAGGTGTATTTACAAAAGGAATGACATGGAGAATTATATATCAAGGTGTAATGATAGGATTATTAACACTAGGAGCATTTATGATAGGACTTGCAACAACAACAGAACCAATAGATGGCTTAACATTAGATGAATCAAAAATAGAAGTAGGTCAAACAATGGCATTTGTTACACTAGCATTTTCAGAATTAGTTCATGTATTTAATATTAGAAATAATAAAAAATCAATATTTAAAACTAAGGTATTTAACAATAGTAAATTGATATGGGCAATATTAGCATCAGCAGCTTTAATGATAGGAATATTAGCAATACCACCATTAAGAGCAGCATTTAGTATACCAGTATTACCAAGTCAAAACATATTAGAATTAGTAGGATTAGCACTTGCACCACTTGTAATTGTTGAATTATTTAAATTATTTAGAATAAATTCATTTAAAGATGAGTAAAAAAATAAAGTTTCCAACTTTTGATAAGTTTGGAAACTTTATTTTTTTGAATTTACTATGTTCGTTGTCAAAATGAATAAAATTGTTTGGAATGGGGGGAGTAGTCTTAGCATATTAGAATGAGAGAAAACTAATTATATAAATTTCGTTCATATAAATCATCAATAAAAACATCTTTTTCTTCAAAGTTATCAATAAATCCAACTTTTGCAATGTTTTCATTTACACCTTGAATCCACACAGGTCTATCATCATAAAAAATATCACATTTTTCTTTATTATCTAAAATAGAATATACTCTTTTTAAATCCATAAAATCACGCTCCCTAAAAATATATTTATTTAAAGTATATCCGTTGAAAATGATAAATATTCATAATAAGTTGATTGAAATTTAAAAAAATGAGTAACAAAATAATTATAGACAATGTTTTTATATAAATATTAAAAAATTTAACTTTA
>CATYUF010000067.1 GCA_958413095.1 uncultured Clostridium sp. | reverse complement strand
ATCATAACATATTAAATATTACAAATTGTAATATTTTATGAAATTACCCTGAAAAATCACTTATACTACTTGAATTTTTAAGAAAAATATAGTAAAATAAATAATGTTGAAAAACATACCTTTTACTTAGCTTCAAGACAAGCACCAAATCTTAAGCTCAGTTAAAGGACAAACAAAAATAGGAGGTGTAAAAATGACAAAGGAAAGAAAACAAGAAATAATAAGCACATATAAAAGAGAAGAAAACGACACTGGTTCTCCAGAAGTACAAATCGCTCTTTTAACAGAAAGAATTAATGAATTAACAGAACACTTAAAAGTTCACAAAAAAGACAACCATTCAAGAAGAGGACTTTTAAAAATGGTTGGTAAAAGAAGAAATTTATTAAACTATGTTGCTAAAAAAGATATCAATAGATATAGAACAATAGTTGAAAAATTAGGATTAAGAAAATAATTAAAGGTAAAGGCCCAGAGCTTATTTTAGCATGGGCTTTTATGAGATTATAGCAAATTTTAAATTAGGTAAGTAGCTTGTATAATGTATTATGGATTTATAATATATTATAGAGGTTACAATCTAAATTAAATTTGCTAGAATTTAAAATTTGGTGCAAAATAATTTTAGGAGGTAAATTTTATGTTTAAAACTTATGAAACAGAATTAGCAGGAAGAAAACTTGTTTTTGAAACAGGTAAAATGGCAGGGTTAGCTAATGGAAGTGTATTAGTTAGATATGGAGATACAGTTGTTATTGTTAATGTAACAGCATCAAAAGAACCAAGGGATGGAATAGACTTTTTCCCTTTATCAGTAGATTACGAAGAAAAATTATATTCAGTTGGTAAAATACCAGGAAGTTTTATAAAAAGAGAAGGAAAACCTAGTGACAAAGCAATATTAACATCAAGAGCAATAGATAGACCATTAAGACCACTATTTCCAAAAGATTTTAGAAATGATGTAGTAGTTGTTGCAACAGTATTATGTGTTGACCAAGACAATTCACCAGAAGTAGCAGCAATGATTGGAGCTTCAGCAGCATTATCAATTTCTGATATTCCATTTGGAGGACCAACAGCAGCAGTAAATGTAGGACTAGTTGATGGAGAAATTATAATAAATCCAACAGAAGCACAAAGAGAAAAAAGTGATTTAACATTAACAGTTGCAGGAACTGAAGAAAAAATTGCTATGATAGAAGCAGGAGCAAATGAAGTTCCAGATGATATAATGTTAGAAGCAATAAAAGAAGGACATAAAGAAATAAAGAAAATTTGTAAGTTTATTGCTAAAATGAAAGAAGAAATAGGAAAACCAAAATTTGAATATAAATCATTTGAAGTAGCTCAAGAAGTATATGACTTTATAGAAGAAAATTTCAGAGAAGAAATGACTGAAAAAGTTCAAGAAGAAGATAAAGAAACAAGAGATAATAATATCTCAGAATTATCAGAAAAAATAGCAAAAACTTATGAAGAAAAATTTGGAATAGAAGCTTTAGAAGAACATAAATCAGATATAGGAGAAGCAATTTATAAATTAGAGAAAAAATGTGTAAGACATTTAATATTTAATGAGCATAAAAGAGTAGACGGAAGAAAACTTGATGAAATAAGACCATTATCATGTGAAGTTGGACTATTACCTCGTACACATGGAAGTGCATTATTTACAAGAGGACAAACTCAAGTATTATCTGTTGCAACATTAGGAATGGCTAGTGAAGAACAAGTATTAGATGGAATTGATACAGAAGAATCTAAAAGATATATGCACCACTATAACTTCCCTAGTTACAGTGTAGGAGAAGCAAGACCATCAAGAGGACCAGGAAGAAGAGAAATAGGACATGGAGCGTTAGCAGAAAAAGCATTAGTTCCAGTAATTCCTTCAAAAGAAGAATTTCCATATGCAATAAGAGTTGTATCAGAAGTATTATCTTCAAATGGTTCAACATCACAAGCAAGTATATGTGGAAGTACATTAGCACTAATGGATGCAGGTGTACCAATAAAAAGACCAGTAGCAGGAATTTCAACTGGATTAGTAACTAATCCAGAAGATGATAAAGACTATGTTATGCTAGTTGATATACAAGGACTAGAAGACTTCTTTGGAGATATGGACTTTAAAGTAGGAGGAACAGAAAAAGGAATAACTGCTATACAAGTAGATATAAAAGTAGATGGACTATCATATGATATAATAAAAGAAGCTTTTGAAAGAACAAGAATTGCAAGAAAACATATATTAGAAGATGTAATGTTACCAGTAATTGAAAAACCAAGAGCTGATATTTCAAAATATGCACCCAGAATTGTTGGAACACAAATAAAAGTTGAAAAAATAAAAGATGTAATAGGACCAGGAGGAAAAGTTATAAACAAGATAATAGAAGAAACAGGTGTAAAAATAGACATAGAAGAAGATGGTCAAGTATTTATCTACTCAAATGATAGTGAAAAAGCAGAACAAGCATTAGAAATGGTAGAAGACATAGTAAGAGAAGTAGAAGTAAATGGAATTTACTATGGAGAAGTAGTTAGGATAATGAACTTCGGAGCTTTTGTAGACTTAGGATGTGGTGGAAAAGAAGGACTACTACACATTTCTCAAATATCAAAAGAAAGAATAAAAAATGTAGAAGATGTTTTACATGTTGGAGATAAAGTAACAGTTAGAGTTACAGAAATAGATGACCAAGGTAGAATAAACTTGACAATGAAAGACTTAGTAGAACCAAAAACAGAAGAATAAACAAAATAATAGTAAATTCATTTTGAAATAAATATAATGATATAAAACTCTAAAGCTAATAACTTTAGAGTTTTAACTAACAATATATAAGCAAATAATAATATATTTTTACAGTTATATTGTTAGCATATATAAAAAATTAAAATTAATTATCAATACTAAAAAAGTATTAACATTAATTTTAATTTTTTCTTCTTTTTTGATAAATTAGAAATATGAATTGGAAAATTATAAAATATAATAAATAGTTTTAAAAGGTGATTTTATTTTTAAAATAATAATAAAATATGTAAGAATGATAATAAAATATGGAAGGAGAATATCAAAATGAAATATATTAATACTTTTTCTCTGTATCTTAACAAAATATTAGGAATAGATGCAGAATATATAAGATTAACAATATTAACAATAATTGTATTATTAGTTTTTGGAATATTAAAACTAATTGTAAGAAAAGTATATGCAAAATTACCAATGAATGATAAGAAAAAATACTTCCGAAATAGAAAGATAAAAATAATATTAACAATTATTTCTTTAATAATAATTATTTTAATATGGGGAGAGAAGATTCAAGGAATTATTACACTAATAAGCTTTGTATCAGCAGGTTTAACAATAGCTATAAGAGAAATAATTTTCAATTTCTTTTCAGGTATATATATTAATTTCAGGAAGCCATTTGAGGTTGAAGATAGAATAGAAATTGATGGAATAAAAGGCGATGTAATAAATATGCACGCATTAGGATTTGAAATGTTAGAAATAGGAGAAAGAGTAAATGCAGAGCAAAGTTCAGGTAGAATAGTACATGTACCAAATTCATATATATTTACTAAAACACTAAAGAACTATACAAAAGTATTCAAATATATATGGAATGAAATGAAGATTGATATTGAAATAGATTCAGATGTAGAAAAGACAAAAGAAATTATATATGATATATTACATAATAATGAAGTATTAAAAGAGATACCAAAGAAAACTGAAGATGCAGTAGAAGAAGAAATTTTTGAATATAGAATTTATTATAATTACTTAGAACCAATTATTTATACAAAAATAGTAGGAGCTCATATAGAATTAAATTTAAGATACTTAGTTCATCCTAAAAAAGCAAGAGATGTAGAAGAAGAAATAAATGAGAAGATACTTGAAGAATATAGAAAAGGAAATATCAAATTGTATATAAAAGATTAGGAATATTGTTGACAAAAACGAAAAATTTGTATAATATAAATATGAAAAAACAAAAGAGGATGAGTGAAAAAATGAAGAAAAAATTTGAGGAAAAGGAAGGTATTACACTAATAGCACTAGTAATAACAATTATTGTATTATTAATCTTAGCAGGAGTATCAATAGCAATGTTAACAGGAGATAACGGAATATTAACACAAGCAACAGAAGCAAAAAAAGTTAATACAATAGGAGCAGAAAAAGAACAAATAAGATTAGCCATGCAAAGTTTAAAAATGAAAAAGCAAGCAGATAATGTTTCAGCACAAGTAACTCCAGCAGAATTGAAAAAGCAATTAGAAGATGATGGAGCAAAAAATGTAACAGTAGAAAGTGGAGAAAGTGATAGTTTAGTAGTAAAATACGCAGATAGTAAAAATGAATATACAGTAAACCAAAATGGAAAAATAGCAGGAAATGGACAAACACCAGGAACACCAAATGAGCCAGGAACAGAAACAGGAGGAGATTTACCATCAACAGCAGATACAACACCATTTTTACCAACAGGAGCAACAGTAGTAGAAAAAGATTTAAATAAAGGAGTAGTAATAAAAGATAGTAATGGAAATGAATGGACATGGATAGAAGTGCCAAAAAGTATATATACAAATTCAGAATATAATGGAGGAACAGCTCCTGCAAGTTCAACAGATTATGCAAAAATAGAAAGTACAATGCAAAATTATGCAAAAGATTATAGGGAAAGTGAATATATAGATACATGGTATTCAGAAGAACAACATGGATTTGCAAGTGCAGAAGAATATAATAATCATAAAAATACAATGTTAAAGAGTGTATATGAAAATGGAGGATTTTATATAGGGAGATATGAGGCTGGAACAAATACATTAAGAACATCAGATGATGCAGAATTAACAACACTAGTTATTAAAGAAGGAGCATATCCATATAATTGGATAACAAATAAACAAGCCCAAGAAAAATCAAAAGAATTAGCAACAGGAGGAAAAACGAGTAGTTTAATGTTTGGAATCCAATGGGATTTAGTGTTAAAGCATATAGAAAATAAAAAAGGAAAAACACAAGCAGAATTAAAAATTGATAGTACAACATGGGGAAATTATAGAAACGCTACATTTGAAGTAACAAAAGGAAAATATTCAACAGATTATGGAAAAACATTCCAAGAAGTAAATGGAACATATACAAAGCCATTGTTTTCAACAGATGAAGGAATATTATTAACAACAGGAGCAACAGAAAGAAATAGTGTATTAAATATATATGATTTAGCAGGAAATGTAAGTGAATGGACATTAGAAAAAGGTGTATATACCGAGTTTGCAAGTGTTTGTAGAGGTACTACTTGTTGCGATGATAGTGGTTCTTTTGATACAGCTTGTTCTAGAAAAAACGGAGACACATATTCTGGAAGATTTACTGTATCTTTTCGACCAGCTTTATGGTAGAAATGACTGTTGAGACTGTAAAATTAAAGGAAATGTCAGGAATTTTGTGTGAGAACTAGAAATACGGAACTGTCAGAGATTTTGTGAAAACTAATAAATACCTTTTATGATATAATATGAAATATATCAAGTAGTTATTTAAAAAGTATCAAGTAAAAATAAATAATATAAAAATATGTAGGAAAATAACAAAAAACATAAATGAGGTAAACCCAAATTATTAGACAAAAAAGTTTAATAAGGAGGGTTTATTTTATGGCTAAATATTCAAATAAATTAAAATTAAAAGTACTAAAACATAACATATTTCAAGAATTTTGTTTTAATATAAAAATTTATTTACAAAAATGAAACTTAAAAAAATATTTAGTTGCTATTATAAAAAATATATAGTAAAATATAGAAGAAAAAATAAAAAGGAAATGAAAAATGTATACAATAGAAGAATTTGATAGAGAAAAAATTAAAGTTTTAAAATATATTTTATACAAAAAAAGAAGCGAAAACGAAATAAGAAATAAATTTTCAAAATCCATAGAAGAAAACTTATTAGAAGATATTATAGAATACTTAAAAGAAGCAAAATACATTAACGACAAAGAATATATCGAAAAGACAATAAACAACTTTAAAACATTAAAAAATTTATCAATAAGAGAAGTAAAATACAAGTTAATGAGCAAAGGAATAAGCAAAAACGATATTGATGAATATATGTATGAAAACAGAGAAGAAATGGAAGAGTACGAAATAAAATCTGCTAACAATATTTTCTATAAAAAATCACCTTCAATGGAAAATGACGAGATAAAACAATATTTATTAAAAAAAGGATATAAATCAGAAAATATAAATAAAGCAATGGAAGAATAAAATATAAACTAAAGGGAGAAAAAAATGTCAATATTAACATTAGAAACAAAAAGATATGCCATAAAAATAGAAAATTTTGAAGGTCCACTTGATTTATTATGCCATTTAATTGAGAAAAATAAAATGAGCATATATGATATAAATTTAAGTGAGATAACAGAACAATATATAGAATATTTAAAGCAAATGGAAAGTATGGATTTAGAGATAGCCAGTGAATTTTTAGTAATGGCATCTACATTATTATTTATAAAATCTAAAAAGTTATTACCAAAGCAAGAAGTGGAAGAAGAAGAATTAACAGAAGAAGAACTTATAAGAAGAATAATAGAATATAAAAAATTCAAAGAAATAAGTAAAACATTAAAAGAACAATACTTAGAAAATTCTAATAGATACTACAAAAATCAAGAAGAAATAGAATTACTAAAACAAAAAATAGAAAAAGAATATGATAAGATAGTTATACCAACAATATATAAAAATCTAATTGAAAGAAATAGCCAAAAAATAAATCAAAATGCTAAAAATATAGAAAAGATTGCAATAACAGACAATTATACAGTAGCAAGTAAAGTGAAAGAAATGTATAAAATTTTAGTAAAACAAAAAAGATTTGTATTTAATAAGTTTTATTCATTAAAAAAACGCAATAAGCAAGAAGTTGTAACAGCTTTTAGCGGGTTACTGGAAATGTCTAGAAGAAGTAAAGTACAAACAAATCAAGAGAAACTTTTTGGAGATATAAATGTAGAATTAAATAAAATGAAAAAATATTATTGAATAATAGGTAAAATGAATTATTGTAATGAAAATTTAATATATCAAATATTGACTTAACAACTATAAATAATTATAATAATAAATAATAAACTAAAGTAAAAAAACAAAGGAAAAGGGGGATAAAATATGTTACTTGCTGAAAGCCTTGAGAGAGTATACACTATATCTTTAAAAAAGATAAAAATGGAGATAGAAAAGATAGTAATAAGAGCTTGTAGAAATACAGGTTTTTATTGCTATCTTTTTTTAAATTAATTAACGATAATAATTTGAAAGGAGAAAAATAAGATAAAATGAACAAAAAAAGTTTAAGAAAAGAACGAGGAATAACAATAATCGCACTAGTAATAACAATAATAGTGTTAATAATATTAGCAGGAATATCAATAGCAGCAATAACAGGAGATGAAGGAATAATAAAAAAGGG
>CATYUF010000066.1 GCA_958413095.1 uncultured Clostridium sp. | reverse complement strand
GGTTTGAATCAGGAAATAGTATTAGTGCAACACTAATTTTATCTATGTATATATTATTAATGAACAAAAATAAAAAATATAGAAAAATAATAATTCCAGAATTGATACTTATGGGCATATTTTTAACATTATTAATAGGAACAAGAGTTGGTTTATATGGTTATATATTAACTATAGGAATTTTTGTTTTAGTTAAAAGTAATATTTTTAATATACACAAAATAAACAAAAAGCTTGTAATTATTGGAGGAACATCAATAGCATTAATAATTTTGGTAACAGGTTTAGTAGGATCAAATACATTTACTAGGAGACAACACTTAAAGGATATAGAAGCAAATATTGTAGATAGCTCAAACAATGAAGAAGCTCATCTAACAGGTAGCTTAATGGAAATTAAAGATAAAATAGATAATAAACAAATAGATAATAAATATATGAATGAAGTACAACAAAAGTCAGTTCTAGAATTATATGATATTGCAAATAAATTACAAATTAGTAACAATGACCAAAGAATGCAACAATTATTATATAATGCTATATTAGTAAAAAATCAAGCAAATCCATTATTAATTTTATTTGGAAATGGTTATATGAATCAATTTAGAGAATTAGTATTAGAAATGGATATTCCTGCATTTTTATTTAACTTTGGCATAATAGGACTATTTTTATACTTTGTTCCATTTTTAGCAATATTTATATATGCTTTTTATTGGGCTATAAAAAGATATAAAAGCATTGACGAACAATATATTATGTACTTATTAGGTCTAGGACTAGCATTTGCATTATCAGTATTTTCTGGATATGTATTTTTCAATATGTCAACTGACAGTATAATTATTGTTATTTGTGTATTGTTATTAAATAAAGTAGAAGAGGTAAAGAAGGAAAAAATATGAAAAAAATAATATTTGGTATAACAAGCCTTACATTGGGTGGTGCTGAAAAAGTTTTAGTAGATTTAGCAAATAAGTTAAGTGAAAATTACGATATTACAATACTTACGATATATGCTAAAGGAGAATTTGAAAAGAAACTAAATAGTAATGTCAAATTAAAAACAATATTTGATTTTCAGTTTAATGAACTAAGCAATTTAAAGAAAAAAATAACTGCTTTAAAGATATTATTTTTCAAGAAATATTACTATAAAAAATATATTAAAGGAGATTATGACATAGAAATAGCTTTTTTAGAAGGTCCTATCACTAGATTATTTAGTGTTAAAAACAAAAACACTAGAAAGATAGCATGGATACATAATGATATTTCAAAAGTTTATGGTAAAGGATTTAAAGCAAAATTAAAAATGGCTATTGATAAAAAAATATATCAAAAATATAGAACATTAATATTTGTAAGTAAGGATAATAGAGATAAGTTTGTAGAAAAATATAAAGATATAAGAGATAGAAATTTACAACCACTACAAAAAAGAGTAATTTATAACTATATAAATCCAAATAAAGTTTTAAAAGAAGCAGAAGAGGAATTAGAAGATATTTTTGATAATCAAGTTATTAACTTCTTAACAGTAGCAAGATTAGTAGAACAAAAAGCTATTGACAGAGTAATAAAAGTTCATAAAAGGCTAATAGATGAAGGATATAAACATAAATTTTATGTTATAGGTGATGGTCCTGAAAAAGAAAATTTAGAAAAAATGATTAAAGAGAATAATGTAAGAGAAACCTTTATATTATTAGGAAAAAAAGAAAATCCATATCCATACATTAAAAATGCAGATATATTCTGTCTTTTGTCAGAATTCGAAGGGTATGGCATGGTATTAGAAGAAGCTAAAATTTTATCAAAACCAATAATCATCACAGATACTGCTGCAAGAGAAGCTTTAGTTGGTTATTCTAATTCTAAGATAGCTGAAAATACAGAAGAGGGGATATATGTTAAGCTAAAAGAAGTTATAAAAAATAAAAAAATCATTTTTAGCAAAGTTGAAGGAGAAAAGTATAATAATGATAAAATAATAAAAAGGCTTGTAAAGTTGTTTGAGGAAACGATATAATTAACTATTCTATTAGAGAACTTTAAAGATGAAGATAAAAAATTAATAATAATTTTGTAACAAAATAGCAACAAAAGATACTAAATAAGTGAAAGGAGGAAAATGTTATGCAGGATATTGATAAAATATACAAAAAATATGGTGAAATTGTTTATAAATATGTATTCTGCTTAACAGGAAATGAATATATAACTGAAGAAATTGTCCAAGAAACTTTTTTAGTAGCTGTTAAAGATATAAACAAATTTAGAGGTGAGTGTAAAATATCAACTTGGCTATGCCAAATTAGTAAATATATATGGTATAAGAAATTAAAAAAAGAAAAATCAAAAAAAGAAATACCATTAGAAAAATTACAAAACACATTATTTATAGAAGAATCAATAGAAGAAAATCTTTGTAATAAAGTACAAAAAATACAATTATTTAAAAACATACAAAATTTTGATGAAGATACTAAAAATGTAATGTATTTAAGAATATTTGGCAATTTTGAATATAATGAAATTGCTGAGATTATGAACAAAACATCAAATTGGGCAAGAGTTATATTTTTTCGTGGTAAGCAAAAATTAAAGGAGGAATTAGAAAATGAAAAATGAATGTGATATTGTTTGTGATTTATTATTTAGCTACAATGATGGTATTTTAAGTAATACTTCTAAAGAATTAGTAGCAGAACATTTAAAAAAATGTGAGAAATGTAAAAAAAATTTAGAAGAAATAAAGCATGAAAATAATCAAAAAAATCAAGTCAAAGAAATTGATTTTTTTAAGAACATTAAGAAGAAAATAAATAAAAAAAATGTAATAATTTTAGTAGTTTGTATACTTTTAATGATTGTAGTTTTATTTAATCTACAAGTTTATAATAATTATAATGAGGTTGCTAGTACAATGGAAGTATATTTGAAAGATGATATAACAAAACAACAAATAGAAAATATAAAAAATAAAATAATTGAAAAAAGTACTAATATAGAGATTGAATATGTTTCAAAAGAAAAAGCATTGGAAATATTTAAAAATAACTTAGGAGAAAATAGAAATTTATTAAACGATTTTAACACTCAAAATAATCCTATACCTGCTTATATTGAAGTAAAAACCGATTCAAAAATTCAAATAATAGTAGAAAGTATACAGGATATGCAAGGAATAGCACATATAACAACACATATAAATTCTAATCCGTATGAATTATTTATACAAAAAATGATAAAAAAATAGTTTTTTGTGTTATAAGTATATATATACTAAATTTTTATTTATGATATAAAGATATAAAATAGTAAGTTGAGGAGAAAAGGATTTAATAATATGAAGTTAAGCGAAATGAAAATAGAAGATTTAAAAATTAAAGAGCCAGCAAATTCGATATATAGCGATGAAGAAATAACACATCTGGTATATGATGGAATAATTGATAATGGTAACAATAATGACTGGTGTATCGTTTTTGGAAATAGTAATCAAATAAAAGAAAGAACTGAGACAGTAATTGAAAAATATTTTGAAGGACGATTTAAAAAAATAATTTTATGTGGTGGAACTAAAGGAATAAGCAATATTAATGGAGAATGTGATTCAGAAGCAATTAGAATGAAAAGAATAATTGTAAAAAGAGGAATACCTGAAGAGGTAATTCATATTGATGATAAATCTCAAAATACATTTGAAAATATTGATAATGCATTTAATATAATTAAATCTTTTGACTCTGATATTAAAAATGTATCAATTATTAGTGGAGAATATCATTTAAAGAGGTGTATGCTTGCTTTGATAAAGAATTATCCGACAATTGAAGTGACAACTATTCCGTCATATACTGGATATACTGATAAAAATAATTGGTTTAATGGTAATAATGAATGGAATACAGGAAGATGTACTATTATATGGGAAAGGAATTTATTATCTAAATATGCCAAAGAAAGAAAAATATATGATTCTGAAATATTATATATAAAAAATAAAGTAGATATTAGAACAAAAGAATTATGATGATAATAGTTTTTATTTTAATGTTGAAGGTTTAGAAGTTAACCATATAAAGGACTATATAATTTTGTCTGTGGCAAAGTGGAAGAAGATGAAACTAATGATGAAGTAGCATATAGAGAATTATTTGAAGAAACAGAAATATCTAACAAAGATATAGAATTAGAACATTTTATGGATTTGAACTACTTTAAATATGAAAATAATTTGCAAGTTTATTATGCTATTTTAAAATATAAAGTAAATCTAATAGAAGAAAAAAATAAACTAGAATGGGTAGTTATAAATGATGAATTATTGGATAATTCAAAATTTGCAGGAAATTATAATATACCACATATAATAAAGCAAATAAAAGTTTTCATGGAAAATGGTACAGAAATTGATAAATATTAATTAAAATTAGAAAAAATTGTTTGAAAATGTTGATTATTACTTTAAAATATGGTATATTAAAAATACAGAAGCAATAAATTTATATAAATTGCATATAATATTATTGCTAGAAATAGCAAAAAAGTTGGTGAATCCAGCCGTAAAATTGGAACTTAAAAAAGCGGTGAATCCAGCCATAAATTGGAATTTGAAAAAGCGGTGTTTCCAGCCATTAAATTGGAACTTAAAAAAGAGGGATTAGAGGTCAAACTCTAATCCTTTTGCATTATTGTATTTTTATAAATTTTAATATATAATTGAAATGATAAGGAGATAATTTGTGATGATTATAAATTTAAAAATTGTTAGAGTTAATTCAGATTATTGTGATTATTTAAGAAAATTTGATAATAAGGTGGCTTATAATAAAAATGAGAAAGAACTAAGACCTTTTATAGGAATATTATTTCGAATAAATTCTTGTGAGTATTTTGCACCATTATCAAGCCCGAAACCTAAACACAAAAATATGAAAAATACAGTTGATTTCTTTAAAATAAAAGAAGGTGAATTAGGAGCTGTTAATTTTAATAATATGATACCTGTAACAAAAACTAATTACTCTTTAGTAGACTTAACTAAAGAAACTTTAACTATTGCAGAATTAAAATATCAAAAATTATTAAGAGAACAATTAGATTGGTTAAATGCAAACTATAAACAAGTAAAAAATAAATCTTTTAAATTATATCAACTATATAACAACGGAAGATTACCAGAAAATATAAAATCAAGATGCTGTAATTTTAAATTATTAGAAGAAAAATGTGTTGAATATAATAAATAACATCTAAGTGACAAATTACAATATAAAGGACTGATAATTAGTTGAAAATATCAGTTCTTTATTGTATAATCATAACAGAAATTAATAATTTATGTATTAGAATATAAGACAACAAAAAATATAAATAAAAAATGATTGGAGTAATTATGAAAGAAGAATTTGATTTTTCAAAAGAACCAGGAATTAAACTATTAAATAATAGAAAATATGAAGAAGAAAAAGAACCTATTATTTCTGTTATAATTCCATTTTATAACGATAAAAAATACATTGAACAAAGCATTAATTGTATTTTAAATCAAACATTTCCATATTATGAAATCTTAATTATAGATGATGGGTCAAAAGATGAAGAATCTTTAAAAAAATTAGAAGAAGTTTCTAAAATAGATAAAAGAATAAGGGTATTTCATAAAAGCAATGAAGGCTTGGCAGCAACTAGAGATTATGGTGCTACAAAATCAAGTAAAACTTGCAAATACCTAATGTTTATAGATTCAGACGATTTACTAGAACCAACTTTTATGGAATGTGCATATTGGACATTAGAAACAAATAAAGATGCAGCTTGGGCTTATTCAGATTCAGTGGGATTTGAATCGTATACATACACTTGGAACAAATGGTTTGACTCAGAAAAAATGAAAAAAGTTAACGAATTATTAGCAATATCTATGGTTAGAAAAAGTGATTTTAATAGAGTGAATGGTTATGGGTTAAGAGAAAAAGCAGTAAACGAAGATTGGAATTTTTGGTTAAAATTATTAGGACATGATAGATACCCTGTTCATATGAGTTTTTATGGAATGTGGTATAGAAGAAAAGAAACAGGAGAATTAAAAAGTGCTTCAAGAAACAAAAAAAGGACATTAGAAATAATTGAAGATACTGCATCTAAAATAAACAAAAGAGTAAATGCTATTCAATATCCAAAATATGATTATAATTATGATTTATTATCAGATAAAATAGATATAATAATGCCCAAATGCATAGATAATAAAAAAATAAATATATTAATGATATTACCTTGGATGATCACAGGAGGTGCTGATAGATTTGTATTAGACTTAGTTTCAAATTTAGATAAAAATAAATTTGAAATAACAATAATTACAACTGAACCAAATAAGAATGTATTAAGGCAACAATTTGAAGAAAATGCAACTATTTATGATTTAACATCATTTTTAAGCCAAAAATACTGGATTAGTTTCATAAATTATATTATAGAAAAAAATAATATAAATTTAATATTTAACACAAACAGTAAGTTTGGATATAGTATATTACCATACTTAAAAAGTAGAAATCCTAATATCCCTATAATTGATTATATTCATATGGAAGAATGGTATAATAGAAATGGTGGATATTCAAGATACTCAACAATGATGACATCAGTAATCGATAAAACATTAACATGTAATGAAAACAGTAAAAAAATATTAAAAGAGTATTTTGGCAGAAATAGTGAAGAAATAGAAACAGTATATATCGGTGTAGATGAAGAAAAGTTCAATCCTAGTAAATTTAATAAAAATGAATTATTAGAAAAATATGTATTACAAAATGAAAAAAGGTACATATTAAGTTATATTTGTAGAATTTCAGAGCAAAAACGTCCTATTTTATTATTAGAAATAGTTAAAAAACTAAAACAAAAAAGAAATGACTTTTTAGTTTTAGTTGTAGGAAATGGAAATTTACTTGAAAAAATGAAAAAGAAAGCAAGTGAAATGGAGATTCTAGAAAATATAAAATTTTTAGGAAATATAGAGAAAACAGAAGAAATTTATGCGATTAGTGATGCCACAATCAACTGTTCTATTAAAGAAGGACTAGCTTTAACCTCATATGAATCATTATCAATGGGAGTACCTGTTATATCAGCAAATGTAGGCGGACAAAAGGAACTTATAACAGAAGATGTAGGAGTAATTGTAACTTGTATGCAAGATGAAAAAGCAATTTATTCAGAAGACTATGACTTAAATGAAATAAATGATTATGTTGTAGGAATAGACAATGTTTTAAACAATTTAGAAAAGTATAAAGGAAACTGTAGAAATAGAATTTTAGATAAATTCACATCAAAAAATATGATAAATAAAATGACAGAAATATTTGAAAATACATATAAAAATCCAAATGATGAAAAAATTAAAAATGGAAAAGCTTTAAGCGAAAATATTAATTTAACAAAAGAGTTAATTACAATGAATATGATGAACGATAGGATTGAGTATTCTTGGGAATGCACAGAATATGAAAAAAAGGTTTATGGAAGAGCATATTCTTTAAAAGGGCTTAATTATAAAAAAGAATTGTTAAAAGAAAAATTATGGAATATTCCTATGTGGAGAGGGTTTGTGGGATTAGTTCATAAATTAAGAGGATAAAAAATTTTATAAATTCAAGAGGTTGTCCTAAAATAGGAACCCGATAACCAGAAAATCCAGCTCAATAAGAGTTGGATT
>CATYUF010000065.1 GCA_958413095.1 uncultured Clostridium sp. | reverse complement strand
AGCTACTCTACTATAAGAAAGATTAGGTTTTATTCTTTAATTTCTTTTGATAGTTTTCCAATTGCTTTGGTCTCAATTCGAGAAACATATGAACGGGAAATTCCTAGCATATGAGCAATTTCATGTTGGGTCTTTGGTTTATGACCACCTAACCCAAATCTTAATTCTAGAATTGTTTTTTCTCGAGCTTTTAAAATAGTTTTCATTTTATCATAAAGTAATTTGATTTTCATTTTTATATCAACTTCATCTTCAATAGGTCTTTCGTTATTTTCAAGAACTTCTTGTAAAGTAACTACATTGTCGTCTTTATCTTTTCCAATAGGTTCATTTAAATATACTTCTGCACCTAATTTTTTTGTTGCTCGTAAATGCATTAATATTTCATTATCAATACATCTAGAAACATATGTAGAAAGCCTAGAGCCTTTATCAGAATTAAAACTATTTATCCCCTTTATTAAACCAATAGTTCCAATAGAAATTAAATCATCTTGTTCAACGTTAGAAGTAGAGTACTTTTTTGAAATATGGGCAACTAATCTTAGATTATGTTCTATTAGAATATTTCGTGCTTCATCATTTCCTTGTTTCATTTGTTCTAAGTATAAACTTTCTTCTTCAGAAGTCAAAGGTTCTGGAAATAGACTATTATTAGAAATATAACCTACCAAAAAAACAGCAGAGCCTAAGAATTCCCAAAAACTTAAAATACCTGAAATACAAAGTGCCGAAAACATAATGCACCTCCACTAAAACTTAATATATTGAATTTACTTATACAAAGACATTATATGTAGTAAAAAAATAAAAGTGCATGGACTAAAAAAATAAATATTAGGACAAATTTCAACATATTTATATGAATAAAAAATTATATATTATAGGAATTTATTAAATTAGTGAGTTTATGTAATTATAAATTGTATAAATGAAGGAAAGTACAGATAATAAGATGTTTTTTTAAAATTAATAAAATTAGATAGTGATTATAGTGATTAGTTTTAGAATAAAGTCATACAATTATTAATATATATTACTGAATTAAATAAAAATCTTATAAACAAGAAATAAGAAATGAATTAAATAAATTTTTTTGAATTATAGATATATATAATTAATATAATAGCTTAAAAATGAAAGTTAAAGAATATTGTATGAAAAAAAATAAATAAGTGGAGGAAAATGTGATTTTAAATGTATTTAAAGGAATATTAATTGGGGCAGGAGCAATTTTACCGGGAATTAGTAGTGGTGTACTATGTGTGATTATGGGAATTTATGAAAAATTATTAGATTCAGTTTTAAATTTTTTTAAGGATATAAAAAATAATGTGAAATATTTATTTCCAATTGTTTTGGGAGGAATAATAGGAATAGTATTATTTAGCAATTTATTAAATTATTTTTTCTATCAATTTCCAATACAAACTAAATCAATTTTTATAGGATTAATAATAGGGACAATTCCTGAGTTAATAAAAGAAGTAAATAAAAAAGAAAAATATAATAGAAAAAATATTATATATATTATAGTAGCAATGATTATAGGAATAGGAACAGTTATTTTAGAAAATAGATTACATGTTTCAGAATTAAGAGATGTGAATTTTATATACATAATAATATGTGGAATAATAATGTCGTTAGGAATAGTAGTTCCAGGAGTTAGCAGTACAATAATATTAATGTTACTTGGAATATATCCGCTATATTTACAGTCAGTTGCAAATTTGTATTTCCCAGTCTTAATCCCACTGGGAATAGGTTTATTAATAGGAAGTATAGTTGTAATGAAAATAACAAAGAAATTGTTAGATACTCATTATGGTAAAACTTTTTATTGTATAATAGGTTTTTCAATAGGGTCTATATTTATTTTATTGCCTACAATTACAAATATAAATGAATTCATAATTTCTATTTTGTGTTTTGTTTTAGGAAATTTAATAGTAAAAAACTTGCAAAGAAAATAATAGGTCTATTTAATTATGAAATAAACAACTGAAAATTAAGTTACTATTCAGTTTACCATAATTTTGAATTATTTGGTTGCTTACATGATATTTCAAAAATAATATATTATATACTTTGAAACAATTAATGATAAAATTAGTTTGAATAGTAACGAATATTAATTAGACTGTTTGAGAAAAATAATAATAGCAACATTGACAATTGTAATACATTGTATTACAATATAAAAGAAGGGAGTTGATATTATGACTATTTCAGTAAGATTAAATGATAAAGAAACAGAATTAATAAAGGCATATGCAGAAATGAATAATATTTCTTTATCAGATTTAGTAAGAAATGCAGTAATAGAAAAAATAGAAAATGAATATGACTTGGAATGTTATAAAAAGGCAATGGAAGAATATAAGAAGAACCCTAAAACATATACAATAGAAGAAATCAAAGAGGAGTTGGAACTACAATGAGATATAATGTAGTATTCACAGATAAAGCCAAAAAGCAACTGAAAAAAATAGATAAGCATATAGCATCACTAATAATTGGATGGTTAGAAAAAAATATAGAAGGCTGTGAAAACCCTAGGATACATGGAAAAGGACTTGTAGAAAATAAGTCAGGACAGTGGAGATATCGAATTGGAGATTATAGAGTATTATGTGAAATTAATGATCAAGAAATTATAGTTTTAGTATTAGAAGTGGGACATAGAAGAGAAATATATAATTAAAGAAAGCAAATAATTACTTGGTTAAATATAGAAGATAAAGAATATAAATTAAACAAATACACTTTATATAGTAATAAATATTTATTATATAAAGTGTATTTCTGTTTAAAGTTATAGGATAGTGCATTTCCTATAAATAATATTAGAGTGGCAGAAAGAAAAAGAAATAATGGCTATTTAAAACTTGTAATATAGGCAAAAATTTGATATAATTGCAAAAGTAAAAAAGAAAAAAGAGGAGAGATAAATAATGGATTATAAAGATTTAGCAAACTTAATATTTCCAGATGCAAAAGAAATATCATATTATGAAGAAAAATATCCAGAAAGAAATTTAAAAGAAGGAGCAATAGTAACAAGATTTGCACCTAGTCCAACTGGGTTTGTGCATATAGGTGGATTATATCAATCAGTAATTGCAAGAAAATCAGCTACTCAAACTGATGGAGTATTCTTTTTAAGAGTTGAAGACACAGACCAAAAAAGAGAAGTTGAAAATGGAATAACAGGAATAGTACAAGCATTAAATGATTTTGGAATAATTCCAGATGAAGGTATGGTTTCAGAAACAGAAGGAAAAGGAAATTATGGACCATATAGACAATCACAAAGAAAAGAAATATATCAAAGTTATGCAAAATACTTAATAAGTCAAGGTAAAGCATATCCATGTTTCTGTACTCCAGAAGATGTAGAAGAAATAAGAGCTAAACAAGAAGCGGCAAAAATAAGACCAGGATATTATGGAGTATGGGCAAAGTGCAGAAATGTGACAGTAGAAGAAGCAATAAAAAGAATTGAAAATGGAGAAAAATATATAATTAGATTTAAATCTCCAGGAAGAGAAGATAGAAAAATAAAACATCATGATGTAATAAAAGGAAATGTTGATTTTCCAGAAAATGACCAAGATATAGTAATTATAAAAGCCGATGGATTACCAACATATCATTTTGCACATGCAATAGACGACCATTTAATGAGAACAACACATGTAATAAGAGGAGATGAATGGTTATCATCTGTACCACTTCATTTACAATTATTCCATGAATTAGGATTTAAAGCACCAAAATATGCACATATTGCACCAATTATGAAAAATGATAATGGAAATAAAAGAAAATTAAGTAAAAGAAAAGATTCAGAAGCAGCAGTAAGTTATTATGACGAAGAAGGAATACCAGAAGAAGCTGTAAAAGAGTATTTAATGAATATAGCAAATTCAAATTTTGAGAATTGGAGAAGAGCAAATAAAGAAAAATCGATAGAAGAATTTGAATTACAATTAAATAAAATGAGTGTAAGTGGAGCTTTATTTGATATGATTAAATTACTTGATGTTGGAAAAACAGTAATATCAATGTTTACAGCAGAAGAGGTATATGAAAAATCTTTAGAATGGGCAAATAAATATGATAATGAATTAAAAGAAATGTTAAAAGATAAAGAATATGCTTTAAATATATTTTCAATTGAAAGAGGAAATAAAAAGCCAAGAAAAGATATTTCAAAATGGTCAGAAGTAAAAGAAAATATTGAATATATGTATGATGAGAAATTTTTAAATAAAGAACAAGAATATCCATATCAAGTTATAAATGAAAAAGAAGATATTAATAAAATATTAGAACTTTATTTAGAAAAATATTACAACGAAAACGATGATAAACAAGAATGGTTTGATAAAATAAAAGAATTATCAGGTGAATTAGGATATGCAAAAGAAGTAAAAGAATTTAAAGCAAATCCAGAAGCATACAAAGCCCATGTTGGTGATGTAAGTACTGTTATAAGAGTTGCATTAACAGGAAGAACAAATACACCAGATATGTATGAAATAATGAAAGTTTTAGGAAAAGTTAGTATAGAGAAAAGATTAAAAATGGCAATGAAATAAATTAAAAAATAATAGCATAAACACTAATAATAAATAAAATAACAATAAGTCAGATAAAATATTATAAAGGTAGGTATAAAGTATGGAATACAATATAGGAGATATTGTAAGAACTAAAAAGCAGCACCCCTGTGGAAGTAAATTGTGGGAAATAACAAGAATAGGTGTGGATTTCAAATTAAAGTGCCTAGGATGTGGACATGTTGTTATTTTACCAAGAGAAAAAGCGAAAAAAGTAATTACCAAAATAGAGAAAAAAGCCGAAGGATTGTAAGATAAATAAAAAATACTTTTTATGATAATGAGAATATTACGATTTGTTATATATAGATTAAATTTTTATATATTTTTGTTTCACATCATTGACACAACAACATTATATAAAGTGATTTTTAATATTTTATTATTGACAAATTCTAATGAATAATGATATATATAATATATGAGAAACAAAAGAAGAAAAGGAGAATGTTAAAATGATAGCTGAAAGCCTTGAAACTGTAGAGAGAGAGAGAGAGAGAGAGAGTTATACTTTACAAAAATAGATAGAAGTAAAAATTTAATATATACAATAAAAAAGATAGCATAAAAGCCTGAAATAAACAGGTTTTTATTGCTATCTTTTTTAGTCTTAGAAAATGGCATTTTATTCAACTTAGAAATAAAAATGCACACAATTATTAATTTTAAATTTGATAAAAAGGAAAGGAGAAAAAATGGTAGAAAAATTGAAACAAGCAAAGGGAATTACATTAATAGCTTTGGTAATTACAATAATTGTGTTATTAATCTTAGCAGGAGTATCAATAGCAATGCTGACAGGGGACAATGGAATAATTACAATGGCACAAGAAGCATCATTTAGAACAGAAATGTCCCAGGTAAGAGAAATGGTAGATATGTATCTATCAGAAAAACAAATGGATACAAAAGAAACAACAACAAAGATGAATAAAGTAGAAATAGAAAAAGCTAAGAAATGGGAAATAACATTAAAAAAAGAAATAATATATTGGGGAAATTATGACATAGAAATAAATAAACCAACAGACTATTATATTGAAGAAATGTTTGATAAATTAATATTAAATGAAAATGGAGACATAGACTATTTATTTTATATAGAAAATGAAGATATAGGAAGTAAGAAAGGAAAAGAAAAATACGTATATAATTCTGAGACAGACATTGTATATAAATTGAAAAAAACAGGAATAGGAAAATATAAAGTACATAGTGTTGAAGAATTAGATTTCCTAAAAAACGGAGGAGAGAGAAATAAAAATCAAAATAAAAATTATACAAAAATAAAATATGATGTAGAATTTAAAAAAGTAGGAAATATAAGTTATTATGAACCAGATTTAAATGGATTAGGTCAAGAAGTAACAGATTTAGTATTTTATAAGTTACAAAATGGAAATTTAACAGAAGAATATTTTATGCCTGTAGAAAATTGGATTGAAAAAGGAAAACCAAATAAATTTGTAGAAAACAATAATGAATATGTATTATATGATTATGAGAATAAAATATGGGCAAATATAAGAATAAAAAGTGGAAGTGTAGAAACTAATTGGACTTGGATACCAAGATATACATTTACAAATGCTACAGGAACTACAACAACTGAAATAAAATTTGTACAAACACAAGATACACCTGAAACAAATTATCAAATAGCTCCTGCATTTGAAGGAAATGATAAAAAGGGAATATGGATAAGTAAGTATGAGCCAACTTATAAAGTACAAGCAGATCCATCATATTATAGTTATTATATTCCTGATATATCAAATTTCAACAAAGAAAACACATATATGGAAATTTATAATAAAGAAACTGGAAAATTTGAAAAAGAAGTAAAAGCTTCAGAAGTAAATAATTTAACTGAGTTTTCAAAAAATAATTTGTGGTTTGATTATGATAATAAGATTTGGGCCAATATAAAAGTAGTAGAAAATGGAGTAGAAACCTGGTGGGTATGGCTCCCAAGATATGCACATAGTAGTGGCTCAAATAATACAGAAGTAAAATTTATAGATATAAATAATAAAACATTTGATGGAAATGAATTAAATGCATATGAAGTAGCAGGAGCATTTGAAGGAAATAATAAGAAAGGTATATGGGTAAGTAAATATGAGCCAACAACAATTTCTCAAAATTTAACGGAAAATGCAGTAACACCAGATTTGGAAGGCTTTGATAGAGAAAAAACATATATAGAAATTTATAATAAGAAAACTGGAAAATTTGAAAAAGAAGTAAAATTATCTACAATAAAAGATTTAGAGAAATTTTCAAAAGAAAACTTGTGGTTTGATTATAAAAATAAAGTTTGGGCAAACATAAAAGTAGTAGAAAACGGAATAGAAACATGGTGGGTATGGCTCCCAAGATATGCACATAATAATGGAAGTAATACTACGGATATCCTTTTAGTTACACCTAATAATAAAAAGTTAAATGGTGAAGATATTCCAAAAACATATTCTATTGCTGAAGCATTTGTGGATAATAACAAAAAAGGAATGTGGGTATCAAAATATGAACCAATAGAAAAATAAATTAAGGAGATGAGGGCAAATAAGAATAGAAAAAATGATTATTTATATAACTCTCTACCTTATAAAAGAAAATAGAATTAAGGTTTATAGGCAACCTATTAAAAACCTAAATATATTAACAAGGAATGATAATAAATATGAAAAAATTTAAAAAGATAAAAGTTTTAATTCTTAGTATAATTTTTATATTATTGACAACTGTAAAATCATATGGAGCAGTTGCAATAATAAAAGGAGGAAACACATTTACAAATAGAAGTATTTCAGACTTTTATAATATAAGTAAAGAAATGAAAAATATAGGACAAGGACTTGAAAGTACAAATGTAGATGTTCATATGGCAACAAATGGAGAATGGGCAACAGTAAGTTATTTTTCAAATAGTGCATATGGTACAGCAACAGTTGGACAAAATAAAGGAATTGAAATTGATATAGATGGAAGAAAATATCTATCTACGAATGGAAATGCAACAGGAATTATGGATTGGGGAAAAACAATAACATTTACATCTGGGTTAATTAGTAATTATGCAGAGATGGATAAATCATCAGCTGTTTATACAAATGGAAAAAGCCTTGTAGATAATGCGGGAAAGGATAGAAAAATTGACATATTATCAAGTAGTACATCAGCAGTTTCAATTGGGAAAAATGGTTGGTATAATTCGTGGAATTATTTAGGTAATGATTTAAAATATCCATATTCAACACGTTCTGGGCTGTTCGGCTTCTACGCAGGC
>CATYUF010000064.1 GCA_958413095.1 uncultured Clostridium sp. | reverse complement strand
TAAAAGCAGGAGTACAACAAATAGATGGAAAAAAAGCAGAACACTTATTAAGATTTAGACACAACAATGATGGAACAAGCTATCCAAGTGAATATGGAGATAATGATATAGGGAGAATGAGAACCCAAAGAGAGTTTATTACAGCAGTAATTTCTCAAACAGTAAAATTAGAAAACATAACAAAATTAGGTGCTATATTAGATGTTGCAAATAGAAACTTAATAACAAATATAGATTTTAAAACATTAAAAGACTACTTACCATATGCAGTAGAATTTAATACACAAAACTTAAAAACAGCATCTTTACCAGGAAGTGTTCCAGATTTAAGAAAAACAAATAATGTAAGTATATTTGTTGTAGATAAAGAAGAAACACAAGCATTAATGCAAGAATTATTTTATGAAGGTGAAACAGTAACAGAAGGGGAAAATGCAACAAATACAACTGGAAATACTACATCGAATAATACTACAACAACAAAACAAAAAACAAAATCAGAAATAAAAATAGAAATACTAAATGGAAGTGGAAACAGCAAAACACTACAAAATGCAATAGATAACTTGAAAAATAAAGGATACAATGTAACAAAAACAGGAACTACAAATTCAACAAGCAAGACAACAATAATAAACAAAAAAGGAATTCAAGAAAGTACAATGCAAGATATAAAAACTACATTAGGAGTAGGAACAATATCAGACAGCGAAGTAAATTCAAGTAAGGTAGATATTACAATAATATTAGGAAAAGACTATAAATAATGATTTTAAGAAGATTTTGGGGTCGGAGACAAAAATCATTTTAAGTAAGTATAAAATTTTGCGATTTTAGAAATGAAGATAAAAAGAATTTTAGCTATACATAGTTATAGAAATGTTGATTCTTTATAACATATAAAAATATTATAAAGGAATTTTAAAAGATAAAAAGGGGCAGAGATAACAAATATTTAATTATTTATTAATCGTCTGCTCCTTTTTATTGTATAAGGAAATTATATTTTATCTTGATCATGTATAAGATTTTTTCATATACAACGAGTAAAAGTAAGTTTAAAAATGAGTCGTGATATTTTTTCTCATTCATTTTCGCTACTTTTCTTATTTGTAAAAAATATTAAATATGTTCCAATGAGCATAATCATAGCAATTATAATAGCAGAAACAAAATTCACAATATTAGTAGGAGCAACATCATGAGTAGCAATTAAGTTAAGAGTGTAGCTATTTCCATCAATATTATAAATTGCTTTACCTAAAACAGTTCCCTTAGTTATAGGAGCTGAAATATTATCATTCAGAATTATTTCAGGCACATAATTTGTATTCAAATCAGCATTATTAACCAAAGTATTAAGACTACTATCAAAAGCTAGGTCTAAACTTTTAGTATTAAGAGAGGCATTAGAAACTTGAATTTGAGTTAAAATATCCCCACTATTTACAATATTTCGTATAGAAAAATTTTTAAATCCATATTCATATAAAATTTTTGAATCAGAAAATCTACTTGAAATTCCATCCACAGTAGAACCACCTAAAACAACACAAATTAACTCTATATCATTCTTAAAAGCACATGAAACTAAGCAATCACCAGCCTCAGTAGTAAAGCCAGTTTTTCCAGCAGTTGCATATTTGTAATAGCTAGAATCATCTTGAACAAGTAATTTATTAGTTGCAACATAATTCCTTATACCGGATTTATTAGTAGGAGGAATAGAGCAAAAAGACATAGCTGAAATACGCCTAAAATCGCTATTTTTAAGACAATATTGCATTATTACTGATAAATCTTGAGCAGTTGTATAGTGATTAGGGTCTTGCAAACCATAAGTATTAGTAAAATGAGTATTTTTTAGCTCTAAATCATTAGCTTTTTCATTCATCATAGAAACAAAGCTATCAATTGAACCAGCAACATATTTAGCTAATATATTTGCAGAATCATTTGCAGAATGGACCAATAGAAGTTCCAATAATTGTTCAACTGTTAATTGCTCATCAGCTGTTATATTAGCAGTTACATATCCTTCTGGAATACTTGATATTGAATCAGCATCAGCAGTAACTAGAGCGTTAAGATTACAATGTTCTAATACTAAAATAGCAGTTACAATTTTAGTTGTGCTTGCAGGAAACATTCTATCATTAGCATTTTTGTCGTATAAAATTTTATTAGTTTTATTTTCCACCAATATTACAGATTTTGATTGTAATTCCAAATTATCGTTGGAAGCAAATACAAATTTAGAAAGTGAAAAAAGTAAAAAAACCATAAAAAATAAAAGAATAATGAATCTTTTAATATTTAAACTTAATCTATTAATTTTTAATTTCATATTTTTATCTCCTAGTGATTATAAATTAGCATTAATAATATATAGTATTTTTAATAAATTTTCAATTGTTTTTATGATATTAATATAAAAATTGTTACTCTACAATAAGTAAAATTAGTTAGTAAAAAATTAGAAATTTTAAAGAAAAGAGGTAAATAAATGAATTTGAATAAAGAAAAAATCAAGAAAATTAGTATTATAGTAATTATAATGGCGTTAATTATAGGTTATTTTATATATCAAAGAAAAAATGAATTTATTATAAGTGAAGAAGTAGTTAGCAACGAAAATACGGTAGAGGAATCGAAAGAAGAAAAAAGTAAAAAAATTATAGTTCATATATCTGGTGCAGTTAAAAAAGAAGGAGTAGTTGAACTTGAAGAAAATAGTAGAATTGCAGATGCAATAGAAAAAGTAGGAGGGCTAAAAGAAAATGCAGAAACTAGGGAAATAAATTTAGCGTACAAACTAGAAGATGGTATGAAAATATATATTCCTACAAAAGAAGAAATGAAAAATAAAGAAAGTCAAGAAGTAAATCAAGAAAATGAATATGTATATGGAGGAACAAAAGAAAATAGTTCGCAAGTAAGCAACTTACAAGAAAATAGTGAGTCAAAAGAAACTATCAGAAACAAAAAAGTAAATATAAATAAAGCTTCACAAGAAGAACTAGATAGCTTACCAGGAATAGGTCCATCAACAGCAGATAAGATTTTAGAATATAGAAAACAAAATGGAAATTTTAAAAGTATAGAAGATATAAAAGAAGTTAGTGGAATTGGGGAATCAAAATTTGAGAAAATAAGAGATATGATTACAGTAAATTAGTAGAATTTTAAAAGATTATGATATAAAAAGAATTTAGTCAGAGCAGCAAGTGAAATTTTATTATTTTTTATTGTATAGAAAAAATTGCCTTTTATTTTGAACGCATATAAGATTTTTATGTATAAGAGAAATAATTTTTTATCTTGACACTATATAAGTTTTTTTTATATACAACAAGTAAAAGCTACCTTTTAAAAGACCGGTGATAGCCTTTTTAGTGTTGTTTCATTACTTTTCTTATAAATTAAAATAAAAAACTTGACTAGATAAAAAAATTATAGTAAAATGTTAGTGCAAACTAACAAAAAGTAAAATATGAATTAAATCAGATATAAGTTACTACAAATATTCAAATCATAACATATGACTTATACTTGAAAAGGTTTATAGGTAAATCCATCATAAAAACCCAAATACCAATATAGAAGGAAGAAAAATGAAGCTAACGAACTCTCAAGAAGAATATTTAAAAACAATATACATATTAGAAAACAGCAATAAAAAAATAAGAGTCACAGATATTGCAAAAAAATTAAATATAACAAAACCAAGTGTCAATAGAGCAATAAAAATGTTAAAAGAAATGAACTTAATAGAATATGAAGCATATGGAGATATTTTACTAACAAATGAAGGAAAGCAATATGCAAGAGAAATCTTAAAAAAGCAAGATATAGTAAAAATATTTTTAACAGATATACTAGAAGTAAGTGAAGAAGTAGCAGAAGAAGAAGCAAAATCAATGAAATCAGCAATATCAAAAGAAACAAGTAAAAAACTAGAAAACTATATAGCACAAATAATGAATTTAGGAGATTTAGACTGCAACTATGATGAAAATAACCCTAAATGTCAAAACTGTGTTAAGATTACTATAAAAAACAGGCTAAAAAAACAACAAAATAAGAAATAAAAAAATAAGAAAGGAGAGTATAATATAAAATATTATACAAAAATAAAATGATATTAGAAATAAAAGATATATGTTTTGAAAGAGAAAATAAAAAAATATTAGACAATATAAATTTAAAAATAGAATTAGGAAAATTTATAGCAATAACAGGACCAAATGGATCAGGAAAATCAACATTAGCAAAAATAATAATGGGAATAGAAAAACCGGATTCAGGGAAAATACTATTTGACGGAAAAGACATAACGAATATGGAAATAAATGAAAGAGCAAAATTAGGAATTAGTTTCGGATTTCAACAACCAGTAAAATTCAAAGGAATTACAGTATATGACTTATTAAAAATAGCATCAAAAAAACAAATAACTAAAAAAGAAGCATGTGATGCATTATCAAAAGTCGGATTATGTGCAAAAGAATATGTTGATAGAGAAGTAAATGGCTCACTATCAGGAGGAGAATTAAAAAGAATAGAAATAGCAACAGTAGCATTAAGACAAACAAAACTAACAATATTTGACGAACCAGAAGCAGGAATAGACTTATGGAGCTTTAACAATTTAATAGAAATATTTGAAAATATGAGAGAATTAATAAAAGGAACAACAATAATAATATCACATCAAGAAAAAATACTAAAAATAGCAGATAAAATAATATTAATGAAAAATGGAAAAGTAGAAAAAATAGGAAAAAGTAAAGAAATCTTAGCAAAAGACATAAAAGAAAAGAAATGTTGCAAAATAAAATAAAGGTTATAGGACCTAAAAACCTAAATTTTATAAAAATAGGAGAAATAATGGAAGAAAAAAACTTAAATGAAATAGACAAAAGCTTACTTAATGAAATATCAAACTTAGAAAACATGGAAAAAGGAGCTTTTAATATAAGAAAAAATGGAAAAGGAATAGAAAGAAAAGTTACAGAAAACATAAATATAGTAACAAAAAAAGATGTATCAGGAATAGATATATATGTAAAAGAAAACACAAAATTTGAATTTATACATATACCAGTTATTATAACAGAAAGTGGATTAACAGATGTTGTATATAACGACTTTTACATAGGAAAAAATGCAAATGTAATAATCGTAGCAGGATGTGGAATACACAATGACCACCATACGAATGCTCAACATGATGGAATACACAGATTCTATTTAGAAGAAGGAGCAAAAGTAAGATATGTAGAAAAACATTATGGAGAAGGAAATGGTGACGGAAAAAATATATTAAATCCAATAACAGAAGTATATTTAAAACCAGGAAGTAGTATGGAAATGGAAAGTGCACAAATAAAAGGAGTAGACTCGACAATTAGAGAAACAAAAGGAGTACTACAAGAAAATACAAATTTTGTAGTAACAGAAAAAATAATGACACACGGAAAACAAACAGCAAAAACAATATTTGATGTAGAATTAAATGGAGAAAATGCAAGTACACATGTAACATCAAGGTCAGTAGCTGCAGATAACTCAAAACAAGAATTTGTTTCAAAAATTTATGGAAATAAAAAATGTTTTGCACATAGTGAATGTGATGCCATAATAAAAGACAAAGCAATAGTAACAGCAACACCAGAAATTACAGCAAATGATGTAGATGCAAACTTGATTCACGAAGCAGCAATAGGAAAAATAGCTGGAGAACAATTAATTAAATTAATGACATTGGGATTATCTGAAAAAGAAGCAGAAGAAGAGATAATAAATGGATTTTTAAGATAAATAGTGATACTTTTAAGTTTCTATAATATATTAAAATTTAAAGATATTAAGAATTTAAATATATTTGAAATGTAAATAAATCTCATATAATTTATATTAAAAAAATATGATAAAAGATAACATTTTATGAAAAAATCTAATATAAGTATATAAAAAGAATATCGAAAATATTGTATAAATTTTATACAAACTATTCGATATTCTTTTTTAAATAATTTTATTCAACATCTTTTTTCCAAAGACCATGTTTGTTGCAATAAGCATAAAGAACTGAACCAGGAATATAAGGAAAACGACATTCAGCATTTTGTTCAGGATATAATTTAACAAAATATTCTTTATTATCAGCAACTAAAGAAATCCATTCAATAAAATGTTCCTTTTCCATAACATGATTTACTTTAACAAATATTTCATCTTCTACTTTTTCGAAAGTAGGAACATGTTTTTCAACAGCTGCATCAACAGAATTAGGAACTAATACTTCCATAGTTTCTCCGCAACAAGATATACCACAATTTTCACAATTACAATCTTCTATTACTCTTACAATAGCTCCACAAGATTTACATTTTTTTACAATTAATTCATTTTTCATAATTTTTACCTCCTTAAAATTTATAAGATTAGTATATCATTTATTAAAAAAAATATAAAGTGATATTTGCAACAAAAAAATATTTATGATAAGCAGAAAAATAAAAAGACTTATTGATAAAATAATTGATAAATAAAAGACTATATAAAAAAATTCATGAAAGAATATTTTAATATAGCCTTTGGAAATAGTATGTTACAAATAATTATTTTTTTGAAGAATCAAAATTAGAAACAGAACTAAAATTATGTTTCCTATTAGCCATTTTACGGCTAATAATAGCATGATCTAATGACGCAATAATAGTCCGAGCTTCAGCACGAGCTTTTTCTAATTCCTCAAGTGACATAGTTGAGATATTTATCTCATCTTTGATAATTAACATAAAAAATCCTCCTTAGATAAATTTTTTTATATTATATCATCAATCTAAAAAAAGTGCAAAATAGGTATACAAAATAAAATAGTATGATATAATGACTACATATAATAGTTATAAAAATACTTAAAACTAGGAGGTCGATTTTATGAAATTAGAAAATAAAGTAGCAATTGTAACAGGAGGAGCCATGGGAAATGGTTTAGGAATTGTTAAAGTTTTTTTAAAATATGGAGCTAAAGTAATTATATTTGACTATTCAGACAAACTAGGACAAACTGTTGATAAATTAAAAAAACAAAACTATGAAGTTGATGGATACTTAGTGGATATAAGAGACAAAAATAAAATAATGGAAACTATAGAAAAAGTAACACAAAAATATGGAACAATAGATATTTTAGTAAATAATGCAGGAGTATCAAAATTAACACCATTTTTAGAAACACCAGATGATATAAGAGACTTTCATTTTGATATAAATATAAAAGGAGCATGGAATATGTGCCAAGCAGTACTACCTCATATGCCAAAAGATGGAGCAATTGTAAATTTATCATCAGTAACAGGAACAATGGTTGCTGATAGTGGTGAAGTAGCATATGCAACAACAAAAGCAGCATTATTAGGATTTACAAAAGGATTAGCGGCAGAAGTTGTAAATAAAGGAATAAGAGTAAATGCAATACTTCCGGGATATATAATGACTCCAATGGTAGAGGGAATGGCTAAAGATACAAATGAAAATAATCCTGATTCAGTAGTTGATGGTATTGCTAAAGGAATACCGATGGGAAGACTTGGAACAATTGAAGAACTAGGAGAATTAGCAGCTTTTTTAGCAAGTAATGAATCATCATATATAACAGGACAAAGTTTTGTAATAGATGGAGGATCAACATTACCAGAGACATCTAGTATGGGGGTATAGAAATTTGTAAAATATAATAGAAGTTATGGAATAATAAATGGGAAAATGCATATAATAATTAGTATAAGAAGTTTAAATAAAAATATTAGTATTAATTAAATTAGTATCACATTTGAAGTGGATACCAATTAATAAATTTGATTTTTTATAGTTGGTGTTCACTTGCATAAATGTGAACAATAGAGGCATATTTTAAATAGTGAAATAAGGAAATACAAGGGGGATTTATATAATTTTTGAAAATTGCTTGACAAAATGATGCTATAGGGTGTATACTAATAAAGTAATTACATCGCGGGGTGGAGCAGTTGGCAGCTCGTCGGGCTCATAACCCAACGGTCATAGGCATTACGAAGAAAAGTATAACAGCCTATCTTCAATAGTTACAGACATTCTAAGTTTTTTATAAATTAGGAATAAACCAACTATTGACCAACTATTTACTAATTTTTTAATAAAATTCATAAAAGTTTGTCATAAAAATTAGCTTTTGTGAATAAAATAATTTATATATCGCGGAGTGGAGCAGTTGGCAGCTCGTTGGGCTCATAACCCAAAGGTCGGTAGTTCGAGTCTACCCTCCGCAACCAATTCAAGCAT
>CATYUF010000063.1 GCA_958413095.1 uncultured Clostridium sp. | reverse complement strand
CAAGATATATGTCTATAACCTTCTTTTTAAAAAAGTGTCCGGATATCAGTTAAAACAAGAAGAATATATTATGTGGCTACTAGAACAATTAAAAAATAAAACATATAAGCATGGAGGATATACAGAGTTTTATGTAACAGAGCCTAAATTAAGAAAAATAGAAAAATCAAGATATATAGACAGAATAGTACATAGATGGGTAGTAGATAATTTTTTAGAACCAGCATTTGTACCACAATTTATACCGAGTTCATATGCTTGTATAAAGAATAGAGGAATGCATAAATCAGCAATATATGTGCAAGAAAAAATGAAACATTGTAAAATAATATGGGAAGAATATTATATTTTAAAGATGGACATAGCTAAATATTTTGATAATATTAACAAAAATATTTTATATAGAAAAATAAAAGAAATAGGGATAAATCAAAAAGCACGAATACTAGCAATCCGAGTGTTAACAGGGGAGGCAATTACAACAACAATGGTTCTAACAATCCAGCTGCCAACCGCAATAACAATACCACTTCTAACAGCAACAACAACATTTCTTTTCGCCCAGCTCTAATATTATTCTAGATTATATATTTTACGGAATATATACAATGAAATATTAGATATTAAAGGGATTTATTCCTTCCGTTAAGGTAAAAAAGTATCAGTAAAATAGGTATTAGTAAAATTGATAATGATATTTGAACATACTTATTTTACGAAAATAAAATATTAAAAGGAAAATAATATGAATTTATGTTTTTTAATTGGGAAAGTAGTAAGTGAGATAAAATTTGATTTTATATTAAATAGTAAATATATATCAATAGTAAGATTTAGTATAGAATTAGAAAATAAAAGTATAGTAGTAGTAAAAGGTTATAATGAAATAGCTGATTATTGTTATAAAAAGTTGATGAAAGGTAGTATAGTAGGAATACAAGGAAGTTTAAATTCAAATAAGGAAATTATAATAATAGATATTAAGGCGTTTTTATAAAATACTTTTTTTAATATATATATTTATTTTTCAAAAATCAAAACTTAAAAAACCAAAACTCCTTGACATTACCTATCCTAGCATATATAATACATACAAATGTACATTTGGAGGTATTTTGGCGAATGCAAGAAGAAAATGTGTTTTTTTCAATAAACGAATATAGCAAAATGACAGATGAAGAAATAATTAAAGAAATAAGAAAAGGAGACAAACAAGCTCTTACATATTTAATGAATAAATATAAAGAAATTGTTAACCTAAAAGTTGGAAAATACTTTATGGTTGGAGCTGAAAAGGAAGATATAATTCAAGAAGGACTAATTGGACTATTTAAAGCAATAAAAACATTTAAGGCAGAAAAAAATAACACATTTAAGACTTTTGCAAATATGTGTATAGAAAGACAATTAATAACAGCAATAAAATCCTCAAACAGGCAAAAACACATGCCATTAAATTCATATTTATCTTTAAATATGTCAGCATATGATAATGAAGAAGAAAATGGTGCAGAATTAATGGATACATTTGATAGTAAAACAATAGAAGACCCATTAGAAACAATTATTAACAAAGAATATTATGACGAGATAGAAAAATCAATAGATAAAACATTAAGCCAATTTGAAAAACAAGTTTTAGATAGATATATGAAAGGTGAAAGCTATGTCACAATAGCAAAAAGCCTAGATTCACCAGTAAAATCAGTAGATAATGCAATACAAAGAATAAGAAAAAAAGCAATTAAAAATTTACCAAATCAAATTTAGAAATTACAAAATAGAAATGTTTTCAAGTTGATAGTGGTAAATAAGAAAAATGCTTAAAGATTATAAGTAAAAAATAAGTGTAGATTTAATTTGTTCGAATTGGACAAAAATAAAACTACACTTATTTTTAATTATTGGGGCTTCCAACGGGAATTGAACCCGTGACCTCCACCTTACCAAGGTGGCACTCTACCTACTGAGCTATGGAAGCAAAATAAACCAGAGCAATTATACAATAAGAGAATATAAAAGTAAATAATTTCTATTGACTTTTTTGAAAAAATATAATAAAATTAAAGTCATAAGTAAAAGGCAAATAAGAGAAGAGTAAAATAAAGGTTACCAAAAGAGAGAGTTAGTCAAAGGCTGAAAGCTAACTTTGGAAAACATATTTGAAAACTAACTCTTTAAGTTTTTGGTGAATAAGCCAAACGAGTGAGATACGTTATAATCTTTAATAAAGTAAAATTTAGGATGGAACCGTGTAAAATAGCACTCCTATGGATATTAAATATCTATGGGAGTTTTTTGTATGTATATGAAATTCTTATAAAATTTGGTATGAAAATAAATAGCAAGAGAGTGCTCTAAAAATAAAAAATTAATATAATATATTTTATAAAAATAAGGGGGTTATCTTATGATAAAAATTACATTAAAAGATGGTTCTAATTTAGAAGTAGAATCAGGAGTAAAAATCATTGACATTGCAAAAAAAATAAGTGAAGGACTAGCAAGAAATGCAACTTGTGGAGAAATAGATGGAGAAATAAAAGACTTAAGATATGAAATAAAAGAAGATAGTAATTTAATAATACACACATTTAATGAAGACGATTTAGAAGGAAAAAAAGCATATTGGCATACAACATCACATATAATGGCACAAGCAGTAAAAAGATTATTTCCAGATGTTAAATTTGCAATAGGACCAAGTATAGATGATGGATTTTATTATGATTTTGATGTTGAAAAACCATTTACAGATGAAGACAAAGCAAAAATAGAAGAAGAAATGAAAAAAATAATAAAAGAAAATATAGAAATAGAAAGATTTTCATTACCAAAAGATAAAGCTTTAGAATTAATGAAAGAACAACAATATAAAGTAGAATTAATAGAAGAGTTGCCAGAAGATGAAGAAATCACTTTCTATAAACAAGGTGATTTTACAGATTTATGTGCAGGACCACATCTAATGAGTACTGGAAAGGTAAAAGCAGTAAAAATATTATCATCATCAGGAGCATATTGGAGAGGTAGCGAAAAAAATAAAATGTTACAAAGAATATATGCAATATCTTTCCCCAAAGCTAGTCAATTGCAGGAACATCTAGACTTTTTAGAAGAAGCAAAACAAAGAGACCATAGAAAAATAGGGAAAGACTTAGACATTTTTATGACACATAAACTAGTAGGTTCAGGACTTCCAATGTATTTACCAAATGGTGCAACTATTAGAAGAATTTTAGAAAGATATATCCAAGACAAGGAAATTCAATTAGGATATGCACATGTATATACACCATCATTAGCAAATGTAGACTTATATAAAACAAGTGGACATTGGGACCATTATAAAGAAGATATGTTTCCAGTAATGAAAATGGATAATGAAGAAATGGTATTAAGACCAATGAACTGTCCTCATCATATGTTAATTTACAAAAATAAAATGCATTCTTACAGAGACTTACCAATTCGTATAGGAGAATTAGCACATGACTTTAGATATGAATCAAGTGGTAGTGTTTGTGGATTAGAAAGAGTTCGTCAAATGTGTCAAAATGATGCACATTTATTTGTAAGACCAGACCAAATAAAAGAAGAAGTAGGAAGAGTTTTAACTTTAATAAAAGAAGTGTATCAAAAAGACTTTGGATTCCCAGCTTCAGCTTTCAAATATAGATTATCTTTAAGAGATAAGGCAAATAAAGAAAAATATATTGATAATGACGAAATGTGGGAAACAGCAGAAAGTCAATTAAGAGAAATATTAAAAGAATTAAATATTGAATTTTATGAAGCAGAAGGAGAAGCAGCATTTTATGGACCAAAAATTGATATTCAAATCAAAACAGCATTAAATCATGATGTAACAATACCAACATGTCAATTAGACTTTGCATTACCAGAAAGATTTGAATTAGAATATATAGGAGAAGATGGAAAAGCACATAGACCAGTAGTTATCCATAGAGCAATTTTAGGTTCATCTGATAGATTTATATCTTTCTTACTAGAAGAAACAAAAGGAAATCTACCAGTATGGGTGGCACCGGTACAAGTGAAAATATTGCAAATTTCAGATAAGCAACATAACTATGCCTACAAGGTAAAAGAAAAATTACAAGTAAAAGGAATTCGTGTAGAAGTAGATGATAGAAATGAAAAAACAGGTTATAAGATTCGTGAAGCACAATTACAAAAAATTCCTTATATGTTGATTGTTGGTGAAAAAGAAGTAGAAGCTAATACAGTATCTATTCGTTCAAGAGAAGATGGTGATGTTGGAGTAAAAGTAGTAGATGAATTTGTTAAAGAAATATTGGAGAAAATAGAAAATAAAAAATAGAAACGCTAATTTGATAAAAATTCAATAGAACAGTTGACACCAATAGCATTTTATGGTAAAATAAGTAACTGTAATCCGCTTAGTCAAGGTTAGAAAACACTATGTAATGATAGTTACCTTTTTTAAGGATTAGCGAGTATACAAATAAGGGAGGTGCATTTTAAATGTACGCAATAATTGAAAGCTGTGGAAAACAATACAAAGTAGCACAAGGAGATGTTGTATTTTTCGAAAAACTAAATGCAGAAGAAGGTAAAAAAGTTACTTTTGATAATGTAGTATTAGTTTCAGAAGAAGGAAAAGTACAAGTAGGAAATCCTTATGTTAAAGGTGTTAAAGTAGAAGGAAAAGTAGTTTCTCATGGTAAAGGTAAAAAAATCATTGTTTTCAAAATGAAAGCTAAAAAGAATTATAGAAGAAAACAAGGACACAGACAACCATACACAAAAGTAGAAATTACATCAATAAAAACAGCTGCTAAAAAAGCAGAAACAAAAAAAGCTACTGAAAAAGTAGAAGCATAATTAATGTATAAATTAATTGGAAATATATATATTGAACCGAAAGGAGTGAAAAAACATGGCTCATAAAAAAGGTCAAGGTAGTAGCCACAATGGTAGAGAGAGTGAATCAAAGCGTCTTGGAGTAAAAAGAGCTGACGGTCAATTTGTTTTAGCTGGAAATATCCTAGTAAGACAAAGAGGTACAAACGTACATCCTGGAACTAATGTTGGAAAAGGTAGCGACGATACTTTATATGCATTAGTAGATGGAAAAGTTAAATTTGAAAGAAAAGGTAGAGATAAAAAACAAGTAAGTGTTTATCCAGTAGAAAACTAATAATAAATAATTTATAAAAGATTTAGTTAAATATTATGTAAAAATATATACATGATATGAAACTAAATCTTTTTTCATGAAAAAAGCAGAAAATCTTACTATTTAAAACAATTTTAAAATATATAAATTTACGTAAATAAGTATTGAAATGCAAGATTTAACATTAATAATAAAATAGGTTAAATATTATTAATTTATATTAGATAACTAATATTAAGTATATAAATAAAACTAAGAATAAAAAAGATATTAAATAAAAAATGTGAATTTAGAAAAATAAAAAAAGAATTTTAGAAAAAAAGGTTTACATTTTTGAAAAAGTTGTATAGAATATATTAAATTGAGGAAAAATGTCAAAAAACAAAAGAAAACAAAAAATGAAAGGAAGTATATCAATGAAAATATTGATGTTAACATGGGAATATCCACCAAGAGTAGTAGGCGGAATAGCAAGGGTTGTATATGATTTGTCAAGAACTTTATTAAAAGATGGTCATGATGTAACAGTTGTTACATATAAAGAAGGAGATGCACCATATTTTGAAGATGATAAAGGCGTAAAAGTATACAGAGTGGATAATTATATGATAAATCCTAATAACTTTATCGATTGGATTATGCAATTAAACTTTAATTTAGTTGCAAAAGCAAATGAGATAATAGGAAAAGAAGGGAATTTTGATGTAATCCATGCACATGATTGGTTAGTAGCATATGCAGCAAAAACATTAAAAAATTCATATAATATTCCAATAGTTGCAACAATACATGCAACAGAAGCAGGAAGAAATAGTGGAATACATGACGAAACACAAAGATATATAAATGACACAGAATGGATGCTTACATATGAAGCTTCAGAAGTTATAGTTAATAGTAATTATATGAAAAATGAATTACAAAGACTATTCGGTTTACCATATGAAAAAATCAATGTAGTTCCAAATGGAGTTAATTTAAACTTATTTAATGGTGTAGAAAGAGATTACAATTTTAGAAGAAGATTTGCTATGGATAATGAGAAAATCATATTATTTATGGGAAGATTAGTATATGAAAAAGGAATTCAACATTTAATTTCAGCTATGCCTAAAATTTTAAATGGATACCATGATTCTAAACTTGTTATTTGTGGAAAAGGTGGAATGATAGACGAGCTAAAAGCACAAGTAAATGCTATGGGAATATCAAATAAAGTATATTTTGCAGGATATATGAATGGAAAAGATGTGCAAAAAATGTATAAAGCAGCTGATGTTGCAGTATTTCCAAGTACATATGAGCCATTTGGAATAGTTGCATTAGAAGCAATGCTATCAGAAAATCCAATAGTTGTATCAGATATTGGAGGTTTAAATGAAATTGTGCAACATAGAGAAAATGGAATGAAAAGTTATGCAGGAAATCCAAATTCAATAGCAGATTCAATATTAGAATTGTTATATGACCATAAATTATGTGCAGACATAACAAAAAAAGCTAAAAATAAAGTTAGAAATGAATATAATTGGAATAAAATAGCACAAGATACTCACTTTACATATCAAAAAGCAATTTGTCAATCAATGGCAGAAAAACAAAAAAGAGAACTTGAACAAGAAAGAGCAAAAAAGACTAAAAAGGCAATTAAAGGAGATAATGAAATTACTAATTTGCTTAATTTTAGAAAACGTCAAGCATATGCATAGGAAGTATAGAATAATATATTAAAATGAAGACTGTCATAAATATAGGAATATATTTATAGGCAGTCTTTAATGATTTATTGGGAAAATAAGTTACTGTGTAATGGTTTTTAAAATTAGCCGCTGGGAATGGGTATTCCTTATAACTTTTTTGGATTTTTGACTACTTATTCCATTCAGAAAGAATTGGTAAGGCTTTCGAATGAGCCTAACCAATTCTAATCTTCATTTCAGGCGAACGTCAAAAATTCAAAAAAAAGTTATAAGGAATACCCATTCCCAGCTTCTCTACAATAAAATTGTTATAATATAATGAAAAAAATTGAAAAATTTTCTTAAATTCTACAAATTTAGCATGAAAATGGTGTATAATATAAAAGTAATGTACTTAAAAATATAATCAAAAAACAAAATAGAAAGAGGAATTATTATGGCAAACTTTAAATCAGGATTTGTAACATTAATAGGAAGAACAAATGTAGGGAAATCAACATTAATAAATTTATTAGTAGGAGAAAAAGTTGCAGCAATAGCAAATAAAGTTCAAACAACAAGAACAGCAATAAGAGGTATAGTAAATAGAGAAAATACGCAAATAATATTTACAGATACACCGGGAATACATAAACCAAAGCACAAGCTAAATGAAACAATGGTTGAGACTTCATTTTCAACTATACCTGATGCAGATATAGTGTTATTTTTAATAGAAGCAACAAGTGAAGATATTGGAAAAGGAGATAGAATAATACTAGAAAAAATAAAAGAATCTAAAAGAAAAACTATATTGATAATAAATAAAATAGATTTAGTAAAAAGAGAAACTCTTTTAAAACTAATTGAAATATATAGTAAAGAATATAGTTTTGAAGCAGTAATACCAATTTCAGCAACAAATTCTAAATATAGAGAAAAAATATTGGATGAAATTGAAAAAAATTTACAAGAAGGACCAGCATATTATGATACAGAAGAATATACAGACCAAACTTTAAGACAATTAGCAGAAGAAACAATAAGAGAAAAAGCACTAAAATTACTACAAGATGAAGTACCACATGGAATTTATGTAGAAATAGAAAAAATGAAACTAAGAAAAAATAAACAAAAAGAAGAAATATATGATATAGAAGCAACAATTTATTGTTTAAGAGAATCTCATAAAGGAATAATAATAGGAAAAAATGGAGAAATGCTAAAAAGAATAGGAAGAGCAGCAAGGATAGATATGGAAGAAAATTTTGGCACAAAAATAAATTTAAAAACTTGGGTAAAAGTAAAAGAAGATTGGATTGATAATCAATCAATAGTTAATAAGTTCAAATTACAATAATAAACTATTAACAAAAAGATAAAAATTGTATAAAATATATAAAAATGCAAAAGATAATATTAAAGGTAAAACTTTAAGAATGGAGATGAAATGTATGATTAAACAAATTGCTTGGGATGCCTTTAAAAAAACAGGAGATATAGAAACATTTTTGGAGTTAAAACAATTTGAAAATACAGAAAATAA
>CATYUF010000062.1 GCA_958413095.1 uncultured Clostridium sp. | reverse complement strand
TTTTGGGTTAAAATATTATAAATATACTTTGGAGGTTTTTCTAATGAATCAAATTTTAAATACTAATTTTGAAAATAATAATGATTTTGAAAAAAATTCTCCTTTAAACTCACCGCTCCAAAAGAAAAATAAATTTTTTAATTTACAGCTTGCCTTATCCATACTTGCTATTTTAGCATTAGTTTCTTACTTTTTTTATCATATTTTTTTATTGAAAAAACAAGAAAAATTTTCAGACTTGATTAACAATAATTATAATATTTCAAAACTATATTCTAATATAGAACAAAATTCAAATTTAGATAATAATCTTTCTTTCTTGCTTCCAGATGATTCTATTCTAGGTATAATTAAGATTCCTAAACTTGATTTATCTTATACATTTTTTTCAGGTTTATCTGATGATTTATTAAAAATATCCCCTTGTCGCTTTTATGGAGATTTACCTAATACTTCTAATACAAATAAAAACCTATGTATCGCTGGGCATAATTATAATAATAAAAAGTTTTTTAGCCAAATTAATAAATTAGAAATTAATGACAAAATTATTATAATTGATAATCTTAACAATGAATATATTTTTTCAGTTATAAAAAATTATGAAGTTAAAAGTGATGATCTTTCTCCTATATATACCAATTTAAGTAATGGTTATGAACTTACTTTAGTTACTTGTAATAATATGAATAATAACCGAATCATTGTAAAAGCTACTCTTTAATATTCAATCTTGTTGTATACGTAAAAATCTTATATAGTCAAGATAAAAGTTGATTTTTTCTATATAATAAGAAAAAAGCTTTCTGCTACGCAAAAAACCACCCCAATATAGGATGGTTAATTATCTTAAATATTTCTATAATCTTTAATTTTTTTGTATGCATATACTGCTGAAATTCCAAATACAACTACTAATAATACTGTTGGTAAAGATTCTTGTAATCCTGTTTTTGGTAAACTTGTATTATTATATGTGCTTACATTATTTCCTCTTACTCCATTTGTATTTAAAGAATTTGTATTACTTTTATTTGAATTTGTATTTGCTTTATTTTTGTTGGAATTTGTATTAGCTTTGTTTGAATTAGTATTTGCTTTATTAGTACTTGAATTTGAACCAACTGCTTCATCAAAATTAACAAAATTCTCGTCTGCTGCTGATACAAAATTTGTTGTGAACATAATCATTGATAAACTTACTAATGTTATTAATAAACCTTTTACGATATTTAATTTTTTCATATTATCTCTCCTTACTTTTAATAGTACATTTTATATTATTATTCTACAAACAATTATTATTATACCACTTTTCTTTAATAATTGCAAGTTTATAAACACACTATGATATTTTTTCTTCTTATGTATAATATTACTTATTTTTTACATACTATCTCAAAATACATAAGCATCTTTTTAATTATAATATACTTATTTTTATAATAAGTCAATATTAAAAATATTATTTTTATTTACATTTATATTACAAAGATATTACATAATTTTAAACATTAAATTTAAATAAAACAATATCACCATCTTGCATAATATATTCTTTTCCTTCTGACCTAACTAGTCCTTTTTCCTTAGCAGCTAACATATTTCCTTGCTCTACTAAATCTTTATATGAAACTACTTCTGCTCTAATAAATCCTCTTTCTATATCAGAATGAATTTTTCCAGCAGCTTGTGGTGCTTTTGTTCCTTTTTTAATTGTCCAAGCTCTAACTTCTGGCTCTCCAGCAGTTAAAAATGACATTAATCCTAATAAGTCATAACTTCTTTTTATAACTTTATCTAATCCTGATTCTTCTAATCCTAAAGCTTCTAACATTTCTTTTTTGTCGTCATCTTCTAAAGTTGATAAATCCTCTTCTATTTTTACACATAAAGGAATAACCTCTGCATTTTCCTTCTTAGCATATTCTTTTACTTCATTTACTAATTTGTCATTTTCTGCATCTTGAAGTTGTTCTTCTGATACATTTGCAATATATAAAATTGGTTTTGTTGTTAATAAAAACATATCTTTTACAATTGCTTTTTCATCTTCATTAAAGTCAATTGCTCTAGCAGATATACCTTTTTCTAAATTTTCTTTTATTTTTTCTAATACATCAATTTCTTCTTGATATTTTTTATCTGCTTTTAAGTTTTTTCTTGCTTTATCTAATCTTTTATTTACTGTTTCTATATCAGCAAAAATCAATTCTAGGTTTATTGTTTCAATATCTCTTATTGGGTTTACATTTCCATCTACATGAACAACATTTGAATCTTCAAAACATCTTACAACTTCACAAATTGCATCTGTTTCTCTTATATGAGATAAAAATTTATTTCCTAATCCTTCACCTTTACTTGCACCTTTTACTAATCCTGCAATATCAACAAATTCAATTACTGCATGTGTAATTTTTTGTGGATTATACATTTTTGCTAATACATCTAATCTTTCATCAGGTACTGGTACTACTCCTACATTTGGCTCTATCGTACAAAATGGATAGTTTGCACATTCTGCTCCTGCTTTTGTTATACTATTAAATAATGTACTTTTTCCTACATTTGGTAAACCTACTATTCCTAGTTTCATTTTCTTCCTTCCTTTTTTCATAATTTTTCATTTGATATTTTATCATATTAGTTTTTTTTAGTCAAATTTATTTTTTAGTACAATAGGTACCAAAAAGTAAAAAGCAAATTAATGGAATTTAACTTTTTTAATAAGTTTTTTCCTGTTAATTTGCTTAGTTTCTATTTAGTTTTATATATTTTCCTTTTATTTGATAAAATCACTTGGATTTACCGGCATAGAATCTTTTAATATTTCAAAATGTAAATGTGGTTCATCTGCTATTTCGAACACAGCTGTATTTCCAACAGTTCCTAATGATTGACCTTTTTCTACTTTCTCGCCTTCTACAACAAATTCAGATGTTAATAAATTTGCATACACAGTTTTATATCCATTTGCATGTTCAACAACTATTGTCAATCCATACCTTGGATCATTCTTTATTGTTTTAACTGTTCCTTTTTCTGCTGATTTTACTACTGTTGTTTTATCTGCTTTAATATCTATCCCACTATGTGTAACCCATTCTTGAAGTGTTTCAGAATATACTAAGTTTTCTTGTGCATATTCTTTTGATATTTCTCCTTCTACTGGCTTAGCAAATTTTAATTCTACTTTTTCTTCTTTTACTTCTTTCTTTTCTTCTTTTTTCTCATTTGATGTTGTATTTATTTTCTTATTTGTTGTCACATTTTTATTAGTATTTGTTACTGCTTTATTTTCTGTACTTGTATTTGTAGCTTTAGTATTTACTTCATTACTTGCTACATTATTTACATTTGTATTACTTTCATTTTTTGATTCTTCAACTGTTTTCCCAAATTCTGTACTAGCACTTTCTGTTTCTTTATTTTCCCTATCTAGTGCTTCTGTCATTTGCCCTAAGGTCATAGTTTCATTTTTAACATCATTACTTATTTTATTACTATATATTAATAATGCTATTATTAATATTGCAACAACTGATATTCCTATTATGCTATATAGTAAAATTTTGTCATTAACATTTTTTTCTTTATTAGACTTTAAATTTAATTTTCTTTTCATATACTCCTCCTTAAATACTTTATTATTACAAGTATTTCCTTTTTTTAGAAGAATATACATATTTATTATATTTTAATTATAATTCGTTTATACTTTTTATCTCTATTCCTGCATAAAAATGTTTTATTATTTCTTCATAATTTTTACCTTGCTTAGCCATACTATCTGCACCTGTTTGACTCATTCCTACTCCGTGTCCATATCCTTTAACTTTAAATATTACTCTATCTTTTTCTTTTATTATTTCGAAATTGGTAGACCTAAGTCCTAAAATACTTCTTGCTTCTGTTCCTGATATATTAATATTTCCAAGTTTTACTGTTTTTACTCTTTTACTGTCTGTATATTCTAATATTTTGATTTCTTCATTATCTTCAAAATTTATTTTTACATCTGAATATTTCTCTTTCAGTTTATTTAATAATTCATCATTTGTTAAACTAACTTCTGAATTAAATTGATTATATGTATCTTCTCCTGATGTTTCTACTATTTGCAAATATGGTAAATCACTTCCTCCTCCCCATACATTTACAGGAAGTTCAGTTATACCTCCACTATTTGAATGAAAAAAAGCATTAATTGGTTGGTTATTATATGTTATTATTTTTCCATTAGTTGAATTAACTGCTGTTTCTATTTTACTCCAATTTTCTTCTCTTTTTCCTTCTTCCCATCTTTCTAGTCTTTTATCTTTATCTATCCATGCTTGACAACAGTTAGAATCATCACATATATCTGCATTTGGATGTTTTTTATTATTTATTTTATATACTGTATATGTTCTTGCAACAATTGCTTGTGCTTTCAATGCCTCTATATGAAAGTCTGCTGGCATTTCAGCTGAAACTACATTGCATAAGTATGTGTCTAATTCTACTTCTTCAATTTCTCCTGTCTTTGAATGTAATAATTTTATTTTTCTATATTTATTATATTGATATTTTTCCTTATTTTCATTATTGTTTGTAATTTCTTCTTTTTCTTGAGTGTTAGAGTTTTGTTCTGTCTTTTCTACTTTTGTCGTAGTTTTAGTTAAAATTGCTGGTAAAATAAAACATATTATTAAAAATGTGAATAAATAAATTAAAACATTTTTCATTTTTATTACATCACTTCCTTTGAGGATAGTCTTTATCTTCATCTTTCAAATCTTACTTTTTTGCTGAATCTATTAGACTCAAATGCTGATTTTTGTCTCCGACCCCAAAATCATTTCTTTCATATTATTTAGTATTCTCTTTTCTAATCTCGAAACTTGAACCTGTGTTATTCCTAAAATTTTTGCTACTTGTGTCTGTGTTTTTTCTTTGTAAAATCTCAATAGTATAATTTCTTTATCTCGTGGTTCTAATACACTTATAATTTTTTCTAATGTTATTTTATTTGTTATTATTTCTTCTTCATCTCTATTGTTTGAAAGTCTTTCTATTAAGTTTATGCTATTTCCATCTTTATTATCTCTATAATATGTACTATCTATTGATTCTACTGTATTTGTTGCTTCTAATGCTAATAAAATATCTTCCTTTGATATTTTTAGTTTTTTTGATATTTCTTCTATTGATATTTCTTCTCCTTTTTTATAAAAATATTCTTTTTGCAGTTCTTTTACTTTTACTCCTAATTCTTTTATTCCTCTACTTACTTTTATTGGGCCATCATCTCTAATATATCTTTTTATTTCTCCTATCATATATGGAACTGCATATGTTGATAATTTAACATCATAATTTGTATCAAATCTTTTTATTGATTTTATAAATCCTATACACCCAATTTGATATAAATCCTCTAAATCATATCCTCTTCCATTGAAGCGTTTTACTATACTCCATATAAGCCCGATTATTGTCTCTTATTATTCTTTCCATTTCAAATTTGTCTCCGACTTTGGGCTTTTTTTATTGCCTCTACACTATTTTCGAACATTTCTCTCCCTACTTTACTTTTAGTTTATTCTTTTGTAATCATTGCAAATTCATCATCTTCATCGTCTTCTTCTACTTTATTTTTTATTTTTTTGGTCATTGTTATTTTTGTCCCTAATCCTACTACTGATTCAATTTCGACTGAATCCATAAAACTTTCCATTATAGTAAATCCCATTCCTGACCTTTCTAGATTAGGTTTTGTTGTATATAGTGGTTCTTTGGCAATATCTATATTTTCAATTCCTTTTCCTTTGTCTGATATTTCTATTATTATTTCATTTTCCCTTAGCCTAGCAAATACTTTTACAATTCCTTGTTTTCTTTCATATCCATGAATAATAGAATTTGTAACTGCCTCAGATACAGCTGTTTTTATATCTGCTAGTTCTTCTATTGTTGGGTCTAATTGAGATGCAAATGCTGCTACTGAAATTCTAGCAAAAGCTTCATTTGCTGATTTGCTTATAAATTCTATTTTCATTTCATTATCATACTCATTTTTCATTTTATATAATCCCTTTCTTTTATTTACTTCTTATAGCCAATTGGGGTTTTCGTACAAATGTAATGAAAAACTCTCACAGGCAATAATTCTTGTATCTTTTTATTATATTACTTTTATATTATAGTAGTAGGTATTAATTTTAATATTCCACTCATTTCAAAAATTCTTTTTACACTACTTGTTAAATTAGTTAATTCTAATTTTCCTCCTAGCATTTTTACAAATTTGTATCTTCCTATAATTAGTCCGATTCCTGCACTATCCATGAAAGAAACACTATCAAAATCAAATACAACTCTTTTAGGCATATATCTTTCAATTTCATAATCAGCCCTCCTTCTTATCTTTTGTACTGAAAAATCATCAATTTCATCTGTAATTTTAAATACTAATAGCTTATCCTCTTGGTAATAATTCGATTCCATCTTAGCCTTGTATGATATATTTAATAATTAAAATAACCATACTCTCCTTTCTTTAAATTTATATTGATATTATATACTCTTTTACATTTTTTTCCAAGAGCAAAAAATAAGAAGTTTTGTCTAAACTGGTCTATTTTTTATAATTATATCTTTAATTTTAATGATATTGAAAAATATAGTTTTTATTGTTCGCAAAACATAAACTAAAAAACATCACAAATCCATACAATCGCAAAAAAGAGCATGATTATTTTCCATTCACATGCTCTTTCTTTATTTCATGTATAAAACTTTCCTATACACTATTCTTCTTATAAAATTTTATTCATCATCATCTATTGTTTCGTCATATTCAAATTCATATGTTATCTCTTCAGGCTCTTTTTCTATTTTTTCTTTCTTTTTAATATTAATCTTCTTTTCTTTTTCCTCATTATTTGATTCATTATTTTGCATTTTACTTTGTAAACATTGATTTAATGCATTACTAGCTTTTTCCATTAAATCAGGCATATAATCTAATAGTTTATCCAAAGATGAAGTATGATTTACTGGCATTAGTTTCACATTGTTTTCTTGAATCACTAAAAAGGCTATTGGATTTATTGTAACTCCAGCTCCAGAACCACCTCCAAATGGCAACCTATATTGAACTTGTTCTTCTTTTTCCTTCTTTGTATACTCATCAACTGTTTCTCCTTTAAATTCGCTTCCTCCTGCTGCAAATCCAAAAGATACTTTTGATATTGGTATAATAACAATATTATTAGAAGTTTCAATAGGTTCTCCTATAATTGTATTTACATCTATCATATCTTGTATGCTATTCATAGCTGTAGTCATAAGACTTTCTATTGGATGTTCGCTCATTTTTCTTCACTCCTTCTTCTTTTTGTTTTAAGATATATATTATACTTATAATATGTATCATTTTCATTTCAAATATACCAGAAATTAGTATTTCTAATATATTTTGATTTAAATATATTGGTTCTACTACATATTTTTGTTTTTCTACATTAGTTATTTTTTTCGTAAGGATTATTGCTATGATTGAACTTATTATTGGAATTATCATAGATGTAAAAAAAGCATTTTCTGTTCCTATTTTGATTTTTAAATTTAGCTTATTTATTCTAATATCTGATAAATGTTTAAATAATTCTTTTTTTATTTTATTTTTAAAATATTTTTCTTCTTCTTTTGAAATTTTTTTATTTATTATTTTATTTCTTTCTAAGACTAATTTTTCATTGTTTAAAATAAATTTTAATATTGGTATTTTGTTAAATATTATTACTTTGAATATTATTTTGTAATTATCATTCATATATATTTTTTTGTTTGCTTTGATTTTTAAATTTTTGACTTCTATGGACATTTTTGATTTCATTATTATTATAGTTATTATAAATATTATTAATATTATTAAGAGAAGGTATAAAAGAAAAACCAATATATATCCCTCCTTTGTAGGATTTATATTAGTTTTTCCATTTTTTTCTTTTTTTATTCCTATTTTTATTTTTACTTTAAAATAAATTTTCTACAGTGCCTGATTTCACCTTTTTAAGATTTACCATAATGTTGCTCTGAAGCCATTATAGTAATTTCTTCCATTTACAGCTTCTGAACTACGAGAAGAAGCATTAATGTTATATTGTGTATAGCAATATCCTCCCCTAACAACATTTGGATATCTAGCATATACTCCTTCTAATGTCCATTCAAGTATATTTCCAGCTAAGTCATAAATATTTAATACATTATTTCTCTCAGTTACTCCTGTTGTGAGTATATAGAAAAATCAAGCATGTAAAAAAACTAAATTTTCACATGCCTTGTTAATTGAACCTTGACAATTAAATATGCCATAAGATAATATATATTTATCTTAAAAATATAATTTTGTCAATTCAATTATTAAAATTTTAAAAAATTATCATAAGAAGTTTAA
>CATYUF010000061.1 GCA_958413095.1 uncultured Clostridium sp. | reverse complement strand
CGTATTATTAATTTTAGCAGGAGTATCAATAGCAATGTTAACAGGAGATAACGGAATATTAACCCAAGCAACAGAAGCAAAAAAAGCAAATACAGAAGGAGCAGAAAAAGAGCAAATTAAATTAGCAATGCAGAGTTTAAAAATGAAAAAACAAGCAGATAATGTTTCAACACAAGTAACTCCAGCAGAATTAAAAAAGCAATTAGAAGATGATGGAGCAAAAAATGTAACAGTAGAAAGTGGAGAAAGTGATAGTTTAGTAGTAAAATACGCAGATAGTAAAAATGAATATACAGTAAACCAAAATGGAAAAATAGCAGGAAATGGACAAACACCAGGAACACCAAATGAGCCAGGAACAGAAACAGGAGGAGATTTACCATCAACAGCAGATACAACACCATTTTTACCAACAGGAGCAACAGTAGTAGAAAAAGATTTAAATAAAGGAGTAGTAATAAAAGATACTAATGGAAACGAATGGACATGGATAGAAGTGCCAAAAAGTATATATGTAAACACAGCATATAACGGAGGAACAGCTCCAGCAAATTCAACAGATTATGCAAAAATAGAAAGAACAATGCAAAAATATGTAGAGCTTTATAGAGAAGATGGGAATCCAGATGAATGGGATTCAGAAGAACAATATGGATTTGCAAGTACAGAAGAATATAATAATCATAAAAATACAATGTTAAAAAGTGTGTATGAAAATGGAGGATTTTATATAGGAAAATATGAAGCTGGAACAGAGACATTAAGAACATCAGTAAGTGCAAATTTAACAACACCAGTAATAAAAGAAGGAGCATATCCATATAATTGGATAACAAGTAAAAAAGCACAAGAAAAATCAAAGGAATTAGCAACAGGAGAAAGAATAAGTAGTTTAATGTTTGGAATTCAATGGGATTTAGTGTTAAAACACATAGAAAATAAACATGGAAAGAGTTGGTCAGAGATAAAAGATAATAGTACTACTTGGGGAAATTATCAAGATGCAACATTTGAAATAGCAAAAGGAAAATATTCAACTGATTATGGAAATACATTCACACCAGTAGAAGGAAAATATACAAAGCCATCAAATAGTAGTGTAATATTAACAACAGGAGCAACAGAAAGAAATAGTGTGTTAAATATATATGATTTAGCCGGAAATCTAAGAGAATGGACATTAGCAAGAAGTATTGATACAACTAACGGACCGAATGTTGAAAGAGGAGGATGCTATTTTGATAATGATCTCCATCCAGCGTCTTTCTACGATAAAAATGAAACTTCTAAAGGCTACGGTATGACAGGTTTTCGTCCAGCCTTATGGTAAAACTGAATACTGAAGCGACAGTTTCAAGTTAACTGTGTAAAATCAATCATATAAATTAAAAAATTAGAATTAAACTATGTACAAATTATATATCAAAATAATATATTTGTGATTTTATGTAGGAAAATGGCAGAGAAAGTGTCATTTTCCTACATATTTTTGTTTTTTATGCTAATACAATATATTGACATTTGAATATAAATAATGACTATAAAAACAAACTTAAAACATCAAAATATTGTAACCCAAAATAATTAATGATATAATTCCAAGCAGGAAGGTGAACAACATATGAAAAAAATAAATGGAGTAATAATCCAATACTTTGAATGGTACTTAGAAACAAACCAAAACTTATGGAATGAAATATCAAAAAATGCAGAAAATTTAGCCAAAATAGGAATAACAGCATTATGGTTACCACCGGCATATAAAGGAATTGGAGGAAAAGACGAAGTTGGATATGGGGTATATGACTTATATGACTTGGGAGAATTTGACCAAAAAGGAACAATTAAAACAAAATACGGTTCAAAAGAAGAATATATAAATTGTATCTTGGCTCTAAAACAAGCAGGAATAGAAAGTTATGCAGATATAGTATTAAATCACAAAATGGGAGCAGATATGCTTCAAACAATTCCAGCAGAAAAAGTAGACTGGGGAAATCATAATGAAATCGTTTCAGGAAAAGAAATTGTAAGAGTTGCAACTAAATTTACTTTTCCAAGAAGAAAGAAAAAATATTCAGACTTTGAATGGAATTGGACACATTTTGATGGAATTGACTACAATGACAAAACAAAAGAACACGCTATATTCAAATTTATAAATAAAGACTGGGCAAACGAAGTAGACGAAGAATTTGGAAATTTTGATTATCTAATGGGAGCAGATATTGATTTTCAAAATGAAGAAGTAAGAGAAGAACTACTAAATTGGGGAAAATGGTATATAGAAACAACAGATGTAGATGGACTTAGATTAGATGCAGTAAAACATATTAATGCGGATTTTTATGAGCAATGGCTAAAAGAACTAAGAAAAGACTTGAAAGAAGAATTATTTGCAGTTGGAGAATATTGGAGTGGAGATGTCTCAAAATTACATAGATATATAACTGAAACAAATGGAGAAACATCACTATTTGATGTTCCATTACACTATAATTTTTATAATGCATCAAGAGATGAAAATTATAATTTAACACAAATATTAGACAAAACCTTAATGAAAGAAAATCCAAGTAAAGCAGTAACATTTGTAGATAATCATGATACACAACCAGAACAAAGTTTACAAAGTTATGTAGAAAGATGGTTTAAATTACCAGCATATTCAATAATACTTCTAAGAGACGAAGGATATCCATGTGTTTTTTATGGAGATTTTTATGGTATAAAACATAATAATATAGAAAAAATAGAAGGGCTAAAAGAAATGATAACTATAAGAAAAGAAAAAGCATATGGAAAACAAAATGATTATTTTGACGACCCCAATTGTATAGGTTGGACAAGAGAAGGGGATGAAGAACATATGAAATCAGGAGTTGCTGCAGTAATTTCTAATAAATATGATTCTGAAAAAAGGATGTATATAGGAAAAGATTTAGCAGGAGAAGAGTTTGTAGATGCAATAGGGAATTGTGATGAGAAAGTTATAATAGATGAAGAAGGATATGGCAATTTTAAAGTTAAAACAAAATCAGTTTCAATTTGGATTAGATAAAAAATGTATCAATTTTTTAAGAACTTGATATTTTGAGTCTAAATCAAAATTGACAAAATTAACATAAAGTAGTATAATAGAAAAAATATATATTTCATATATAAATGAGATTATGTATCTCGCCAATAATAAAAAGGAGAAATGCAAAATGAAAGAGACATCACAAGAACAAAAACGATTTAAAAAAAGCCAAGAAATGACAGTAGCAACTACAGAAGCTATCTTGGAAGAAACAAAGATACTTCGGTTAAAAAAAGTTACAAAAATATTTGAAGTAGTTTATGAAATTAACCAAAAAAATAGAACTTCACCCAAAAAAACTATGTCAAGAAAGAAAATTGAAGAAAAAATAGAGAAGGTGGAATGTTTCTTAAGAGAGGTAACAAAAGAGCAACTAGAGGAATATAGAAAAAGTGAAATTTCTTCTTTTGTTCTAAAAATGAACAATAAGTTATATTATTCTGAGATTCCAAATGATATAAGTTTAGTCGCCTTTAAAATTTTAGGAAGACATCAATGTGCAACAATAAAAAATGAATGTCGTCGACTTTCAGCTGCAGAAGACTCAAAAGGAGGATGTGCTAAAGTAAGAGATGGTGCTAAATGCATAGAAAAATATCCATGGATCACAGAAGGATATGAAACTTTTAATACCAAAAAAGATTCATTTGTAGTAGCTAATTGCTTACATTATGAAAATTCTAAAAAATGAATTTATAGCGATGCTACAACTTATTATTGGAATAAAATAAAGTTGGTTTTACAAGTGTTGACCAACTTTATTTTTGTATATAAGATTTTATGTTTGAATAAAAAATCTAGAAATTGTATTTGAGATGCAACAGAATTTATAAAAAAGATTAATAAGTTGTAAAAGTAAATTAAAAAAGAAATTTGCAAGTTTTTAATAAACGCTTGACTTTTTATGGCAAAATAATGTATAATAATTAGCGTAATAAACACATAAAGCGAGTTTCAAAGGAAGTGCCTAAATAATAGGTCCAAAGAAACTATGAACTTTATGGAAGAAATAACAAAAGGGAGGAATTTAAAATGGCAGTAGTTGCAATGAAACAATTACTTGAAGCAGGTGTTCATTTCGGACATCAAACAAGAAGATGGGATCCTAAAATGGCTGAATACATATTCCAAGCTAGAAATGGTATCCACATTATCGATTTACAAAAAACATCAAAAAAATTAGATGAAGCATATGAATTCATCAAAGAACAATCAGAAGAAGGAAAAACAGTTCTTTTTGTAGGAACAAAAAAACAAGCACAAGAATGTATGAAAGAAGCTGCATTAAAATGTGGAATGTACTATGTTGACCAAAGATGGTTAGGAGGAATGTTAACAAACTTTGATACAATCCAAACAAGAATTAAAAGATTAAAAGACTTAGAAACTATGGCTGAAGATGGTACATTTGATGTATTACCTAAAAAAGAAGTAATCTTATTAAAGAAAGAAATGGAAAAACTAGAAAAAAATCTTGGTGGAATCAAAGATATGGATAAATTACCAGGAGTTATATTCTTAGTAGATCCTAAAAAAGAAAGAATAGCAGTATTAGAAGCTAAAAAATTAAATATACCAGTAGTAGGATTAGTTGATACAAACTGTAACCCAGAAGAAGTAGATTATGCTATACCAGGAAATGACGATGCTATAAGAGCTGTTAAATTAATAGCAGATGTTATGGCAAATGCAGTTATCGAAGGTAGACAAGGTGAAAGTTTCGAAGTTGAAACAGAAGAACAACCAATCGAAGAAGAAGTTACTACAATGGAACAAGTTGTTGAAAATAGTGAAGAAAACTAATTTTTAATTAATTAAATTAGGATGAGAGTAATAATAAAGAAATTCACTAACTAAATAAATAAAATTAAAGTTAAAAACAAAAAAGAAGAGTAGAGCTTTTCTGCTCTACTCTTTTAATTTATATAAAAGGGAGGAATTTTAATGGTAACAGCTAGCTTAGTTAAAGAATTAAGAGAAAAAACAGGTGCAGGAATGATGGACTGCAAAAAAGTTTTAACAGAAACAGATGGAGACATGGAAAAAGCAATTGAACTTTTAAGAGAAAGAGGAATTGCAAAAGCAGCTAAAAAATCAGGAAGAGTTGCAGCAGAAGGATTAGTAGAAGCTTATATATCAGAAGATGGAAAAGTTGGAGCAATAGTAGAAGTAAACTCTGAAACAGATTTCGTTGCTAAAAATGAAGAATTCAAAACTTTTGTAATGGATGTAGCAAAACAAGTTGTAGAAAAAAATCCAAAAGATGTAGAAGAATTATTAAATCAAGAAGCAATTTTTGAAGCTGGAAAAACAGTAAATGAAGCATTAATAGGAAAAATAGCTACAATAGGAGAAAACTTAAGTATCAGAAGATTTGCTAGATTCGAATCAAAAGGATTAATAGAAAAATATATCCACGGAGATGGAAAAATAGCAGTTCTTGTAAACATGACAAAAGGAGAAAAAGAACTAGCAAAAGACTTATGTATGCAAATAGCAGCAGCTAGACCAGAATTCGTAACAAGACAAGAAGTACCACAAGAAAGAGTAGACAAAGAAATGGAAATATTAAAAGTTCAAGCTATGAATGAAGGAAAACCAGAACAAATAGCTGAAAAAATAGTACAAGGTAGAGTAGGAAAATTCTATGAAGAAATTTGTCTAGTAGACCAAGTATTTGTAAAAGATTCAAGTATGAAAGTATCTGAATTATTAAAACAAAAAGATGCAGAAATAGTTGAATTTGCAAGATTTGAAAAAGGTGAAGGAATCGAGAAAAAAGAAGAAAACTTTGCTGAAGAAGTTATGAATCAATTAAAATAGAATTTAATATTTTAAATATTTATATAAAATTAGGATTAATCTAATGTGAGAGCATTTAAGAATAATCCTAATTTTTATTTTATAAAACATTGATATTGTTATTTTTTATGTTAAAATATATTCATAAAAATGTATAAGAAAAAATGGAGGGTGTATGAGAAATTTAAAGAAAATAGTATTTATTTTAACTTTCGTGATTTTAAATATAATATTACTATCAACAAAGTCGCAAGCAAGTGGGAATTTATATTTAAATAAATTAGAATTTTATGCAGATATAAACTCTGATGGTAGTATGAATGTAACAGAAATGTGGGATATAGATATTAGTAATACTAATACACTATATAAGACTTTTAAAACTGATAAAGAGAAATATTCAGGAATAAATAATGTAGAAGTTACAGAAATTACTAACAATGAAAACAAAAAATTAAAGAAAACAAATAAATTATTATGGCATTTAGATAAAGATTCATATTATGGCTTACAAAATGATGATGGTGATTTTGAAATTGCATGGGGAGTTGGATTAGATAATGGAAAAGAAACAAGAAAATATAAAATTTCATATAAAGTAAATGATGTGATTTCAAAATATAATGATTATGCAGAATTATATTGGCAATTTATAGGAACAGATTTTGAAATAGATGCAAAAAAAGTAACAGGTACTATTATTCTTCCTGGAAAGGTTAAAAATAAAGAAGATATAAAAGTATGGGGGCATACTGAAGATTTAAATGGAGAAATTTATGCAACAGATTTAGATAAGATAGAATTTGAAATAGATAATTTTATAAGTGGAAGATATGTAGAAATAAGAACATTATTTCCAACAGAATTAATAAATGCAACAAATAAAGTATATAACAAAGAAATTTTAGGTGCAGTAATAAATGAAGAAACAAAATGGGCAGATGAAGCGAATGAAAAAAGAAGAAAAAGTGAAATCATAAATTTAGTTGTAACATTATCTGTAATTTTAGTAGGTATTGCATTAAGTATATATAGTATAAAAAAAGCTGTAAAATTATCAAATGAATTAAAAGAAAATAAAAAATATAAACCAACATATAATGGGAAATATTTTAGAGATATACCAAGAGAAAATGCAACACCAGCACAAGCATTACATATATATAAAGAATCAATAACAGGTTTTTCTGATAATGATATAGGTAAAATAATTTCGGCAACATTATTGGACCTAAATCTAAAAAAATACATAAATTTCAATTTAGAAAAAGAAAGCAAAAAAGAAAAAATTACAATAGAAATTTTAAATGATAATATTGAACAACTATCACTAGATGAAAAAGTAGTGTTTGAATTTATACAAAAAGCTTGTAAAAATAAGAAAAAAATAACAGTAAAAGAATTGGAAAAATATATAGAAAAATTAGAAAACGGAAAAATTATAGGGTTAAAAGCAGAACTTAATCATTATACAAAGAAAGAATTAGTAAAAGAACAAATTTATGATTTAGAAGAAGAAAAGAAATATAAAAAATACACATCTGAAAATTCACTATGTGTAATTATAATATTTATTGCTATTATGGGGATTTTTATTTTAATGCAACAGGCAAATATAATAGGAATAGCAATTCTAGCAATGTTAATAATTTGCGAAATAATCGCAATGGTAATTAATAGAAAATCGATTAATAAAATTAATGTATATACTCAAAAAGGAATAGATGAAAAGAAACAGTGGAGAGATTTAAAAAAATATATGGAAGATTTTTCAAGACTTAATGAAAGAGAAATACCGGAAATTATAATATGGGAAAAATTTTTAGTCTTTGCAACAGTGTTTAATATTGCAGATAAAGTATTAGAACAACTAAAAATAGTATATCCAAATATTGAAGAAAACTTATCAATAAATAATTATGGATATATGTATTTAATGATGAATACTAATTTCTCAAGAAGTTTTACAAATGCAATAAATAATTCAATTTCATCAGCATATTCATCAGCATCAGGTGGAGGCGGTGGATTTTCTGGTGGCGGCGGAGGCCGGACGGCGGTCGGTGGAGGTGGCGGCCGGAAGGTAATGATTAAAATCCTATTATTAAGAAAAAATTAAGAAATTAGCATAAAAAAGGTGTATTTTTTCAAAATATATGATAGAATAACTCTGATAAATAAAATAAGGAGAGTGAAAGACTTGTCTGAGTTAAAATATAAAAGAGTATTACTAAAATTAAGTGGAGAAGCATTAGCTGGAAATCAAAAAAATGGAGTTGATGCTGAAACAGTAGGAAAGATTTGTGACAAAATAAAAGAAATTGTTGAATTAGGAGTTCAAGTAGCAATTGTAGTAGGAGGAGGAAATTTCTGGAGAGGAAGAAATGGACATCAAATGGAAAGAACAACAGCTGACTACATGGGAATGCTTGCTACTGCTATGAATGGATTAGCACTTCAAGATGCTTTAGAAACAAGAGGAATACATTCAAGAGTCCAAACAGCAATAGAAATGAGAGAAATCGCAGAACCATTTATTCAAAGAAAAGCAGAAAAACATTTAAATAGAGGTAGAGTTGTAATATTTGCTTGTGGTACAGGACACCCATATTTTACAACAGATACAGCAGCAGTTTTAAGAGCGATAGAAATAAAAGCAGATATAATTTTATTAGGAAAAGCAATAGATGCAGTATATTCAGCTGACCCTAAAATAGAGCCAGATGCAACTAGATTTGAAGAAATCTCGTACTTAGAAGTACTAAATAAAGACTTAAAAGTAATGGACTCAACAGCAACAGCAATGTGTAGAGATAACAATATACCATTATTAGTATTCGGAATAGCTGACCCTGAAAATATAGTAAGAGCAGTAAAAGGTGAAAAAATAGGTACAATAGTATCATAGAATAAAAATTAAAAGGAGAATGAAAAATGGATTATACAAAAATACAAGAAAAAATGGAAAAAACAATAAATAATTTTG
>CATYUF010000060.1 GCA_958413095.1 uncultured Clostridium sp. | reverse complement strand
CATGTGCTAAACATCAAAGAGATATAACATTAGCAGTAAAAAGAGCTAGACATATCGCTTTATTACCATATGCACAAAAATAAGAAATAAATTTTGATAGCTATAAGTACTGAAATATAAGTATTTATAGCTATTTTTGTTTTTGAGGTTATAAAACTTTAATGTAGCTAATTTATAATAAATAGAACAAAAAAGCTATGAATTGATTTTTCAATTTATAGCTTTTTTGTGCTTAAGAAAACTTTAAAAAATTTCCTATGCAATAAAAATTAGTAGTAAGTAATATTAATTATCTTACTATTGTTCATTAGGGAAAAACACAGTTTCTAGTACTTCATTAGCCTTTGAAAGTGAATCTTTATGACAATAAGCTTGTAGTGAAATATGTCTTTCCAAGTAATTCAAATTGAACAACATTGGCTTAGAATATGCCAATGAGAAAAAGTTATAGATAGATACTTGTTGTTTACTTGAAGTGTTTTTCAATTTTGCTGTTACAGAAATAGAAGGCCGATTTTGACTTTCATAGAACAGCTTTAATTTAAAATCAAAAAAACTTGAATCTTTTCCAGTAAAGTCCACATTTTTAAGTTGTATAAAGTGAGAAGCTCTATCATATATCATTAGATTAAAAATTGGAAAAAGATAAACCAATTCTGGAAAATCTTTTCGTAAGAAAAAATCTAAGTTATATAACAAACTAAAATCATCACTTGTTTGAGCATTAGGCATAGATGGAACATAATCAAGCCATTGTTTAATTAAGCTGGAGATATCTGCAGTAATAAATGAATTATCTTTGCATTCTTTGTCATTGATACTAACAGTTACTTTTTTATAGGTATTATCTATATCAAAAGTTATGTGAGCATCAGCAACACATTTGGCAAAGATACTATTAATTTCCCAGCTTTCAGCTGTAAGTGTTGCTAAATTCCTTCTTATAGTTAAAGAAGAAAAAGTAGTGTTATTTCTAAAAATACATATTTCTAGAAAATAGCTATTATTAGATTCCAAAAATTCAGTCTTGTTAGGTGACTTTACCTTAACAGTACAAGTAGATCCATTTAATAACATAGTATTAATTAATGGAAAAATAACTTTTAGCTCTTTGAATTGTGACCGCAATTCAAAAGTAAATTTTTTGTCATTCATTTTTTGAATACATCCTTTCTTCTAAATATAAATTTTTATGTTACAGGCTTTATTGTACTAAATTTCTACTAAAAAGTCAATTTGTGGATATTTATAAGTAAAAAGCATAAGAAATGTGAATTGACATAAATTAAATATTTGCTTGATATAAAACTGAATATATAGTAAAATATACATGATAAACACACAAAAGCTAATAAGAAAAGTAAATTTTATATTTAAAATATATTTGAAATTAATTAAGAAAAGAGGATTATAAAATGAAAATATCATCAGAATTAATAGAAAAAGTTGAAGAAAAGATTCAACCACAATTTAAAATAATAGAAGAAATTTGTAGAAAAAATAGTATTAAAGTAATAGAAGCATTTCAAGAATGTAATTTACAAGAAATGCATTTAATGTCATCAACAGGGTATGGAATAGATGAAGCAGGAAGAAATAAAATAGAAGAAATTTATGCTAAAATATTCAAAGCAGAAGATAGTTTAGTAAGAGCACAATTCATTTCAGGAACTCATGCATTAGCAATTACTTTATCGGCTTTATTAAGACCAGGAGATAAATGTTTAAGTATAACAGGAGCACCATATGATACTTTGCAAACTGTTATAGGAGTAGGAGAAGAATATGGCAAAAGTTCATTAAAAGCATATGGAATTGAATATGAACAAATAGAATTAATAGACAATGATTTTGATATAGAAAAAATACAAGAAAGATTAGCAAAAAAAGATATAAAACTTATAGAAATTCAAAGATCTAAAGGGTATTCTACTAGAAAGAGTCTAACAATAGAAAAAATAGAAAAAGCAATAAAAGCAATTAGAGAAGTAAACAAAGAAGTAATAATAATGGTAGATAATTGTTACGGAGAGTTCGTGCAAGATAGAGAACCAATAGAAATAGGAGCAGATATAGCAGTAGGTTCACTTATGAAAAATTTAGGTGGAGGAATAGCAACAAGTGGAGCATATATAGTAGGAAAAAAAGAATTAATAGAATTATGTGCAGAAAGATTAACAGCACCAGGAATAGGTAAAGAAATAGGGCCATCACTAAATCAAAATACTGCACTTTTAAAAGGACTATTTTTTGCACCAGAGGTAGTAAAAAGCAGTGTAAAGACAGCAATATTTGCAAGTTGCATTTTAGAAGAATTAGGATTTAAAGTAGAACCTAGATATGATGAAAAAAGAGCTGATATAGTACAAACAATTGAACTAGGCTCAAAAGAAAAATTAGTAAAATTTTGTCAAGGAATTCAAAAAGGTTCACCAATAGACTCAAATGTAATACCAGAACCAAGTCCAATGGGAGGATATGAAGATGAAGTAATTATGGCAGCAGGTACATTTACTGAAGGTTCAACAATAGAATTGAGTTGTGATGGACCAATAAGAGAGCCATATATAGCATATATGCAAGGTGGACTTACTTATGAATATGGAAAGTATGGAGTGATAAAAGGAATTGAAGAAGGATGTGTTTTATAATGTTAGAAAATAAATTGGGAATAAGTAATCCAGTGGAATTGGCAAAAGCAGAAGAAAAACTAACAAAAAAGAAAGCAATTCAACTATTTGAAACAAAAGAATTAGAAAATATTGAAATAGGAACATTCAAAGGATTATCTAAGATACATCAATATTTATTTGAAGATGTATACGAATTTGCAGGAAAAATTAGAAAAGAAAATATTTCAAAAAGTAATTTTAGATTTGCATCAGCAATGTATTTAGAAGAAGCTTTAAAAAAGATAGATAAAATGCCTCAATCTAATTTCGATGAAATTATAGATAAATATGTAGAAATGAATATAGCACATCCGTTTAGAGAAGGAAATGGAAGAAGTACAAGAATATGGTTAGATATGATTTTGAAGAAAGAAATAGGTAAGGTAGTAGATTGGAGTAAAATAAACAAAGCAGATTATTTATTAGCAATGGAAAGAAGTCCAATAAAAAATGTTGAAATAAAATTCTTATTAAAGGAAGCGTTGACAGACAAAATAGATGATAGAGAAGTTTATATGAAAGGCATAGATGCAAGTTATAATTATGAAGGATATTGCATATATACTACTGAAAATTTAGGTAAAGAAAATTAAATTCTAAGAAAGGAATTATACAAAATGAAAGTAGTTGTAATAGGAGGAGGACCTGCTGGAATGATGGCAGCGATAACTTCTAGAGAAAATGGAAATGATGTGACAATAATAGAAAAGAATAATCAACTAGGAAAAAAATTATTAATAACAGGTAAAGGAAGATGTAATATAACATCTTCTTTAGATATGGAAGAATTTATAAAAAACACGCCAGGAAATGGAATGTTCTTATATAGTGCATTTCAAAAATATACAAATCAAGATATTATAAAATTTTTAGAAAAGCAAGGACTGAAAGTTAAAGAAGAAAGAGGAAATAGAGTATTTCCAATAACAGATAAATCTTTAGATGTTTTAAAATGCTTTGAATCAAAAATTAAAGAACTAGATATAAAAATAAACTTTAATGAAGAAGCAAAAGAATTAATAATAAATGAAAATAAAGAAATAAAAGCAGTAAAAACAAGTAAAAGAGAAATAAAAGCAGATAAAGTAATACTAGCAACAGGTGGAAAAAGTTATCCATTAACAGGCTCAACAGGTGATGGGTATAAAATGGCAGAACAGTTAGGACATAAGACTACAGAGATAAAACCATCATTAGTTCCATTAGAAATTTATGATAGAAAACTATGTACTAAGTTGCAAGGCTTAAGTTTAAAAAATGTATCAATAAAATTAATAGACAATCAAAAAAATAAAGAAATCTATGAAGATTTTGGCGAAATGATATTTACCCATTTTGGAGTATCAGGACCAATAATATTAAGTAGTTCAGCACATTTGGTTAGATATAAAAATATAGAACAATTAATGAAAGAAAAGAAAATAATATTAAAAATAGACTTTAAACCAGCTTTAAGAGAAGAAAAATTAGATGAAAGAATATTGAGAGATTTTAATGAATTTAAAAACAAGCAATTTAAAAATTCTTTAGATAAGTTATTGCCACAAAAATTAATACCTGTAATAATAGAAAAAAGTGAAATAGAGCCAAATAAGAAAGTAAATGAAATAACAAAAAAGGAAAGAGCGAATTTATTAAAACAACTTAAGGATTTTGAAGTAGATGTAAAAGAATTTAGAAGCATAGATGAAGCAATAATAACAAGTGGAGGCATTTCTATAAAAGAAATAAATCCAAAAACTATGGAATCAAAAAAGATTAAAGGACTATTTTTTGCAGGAGAAATAATAGACGTAGACAGCTATACGGGAGGATTTAATTTACAAATAGCATATTCGACAGGATATGTTGCAGGAAGTGAAGGCTAAAATTCATGATATTGTAAAATTGGGTGATATAAATTTAGATATGAAACCAAAACTAAAATTAAGTAAAGAAAGGAAATTGATGGAACAGTATTATACTATAAAAAATAATATAGAAGCAGAGATTGTAGAAAAAAAGTCAAAATTTATTGCAAATTTAATCAAAGTGGAAAGTAAAGAAGAGGCAGAGGAAAAAATACAAGAAATCAAGAAAAAATACTATGACGCAAGGCATAACTGTGTAGCTTATAGAGTATTAGAAGAAGGAAAAGTAGAAGAAAAAGCAAGTGATGATGGTGAGCCATCAGGAACTGCTGGAGGTCCTATGTTAAATATTTTGCAAAAAAACAATTTATCAAATGTTTTAATTGTAGTAACTAGATATTTTGGTGGAATCTTATTAGGAACAGGAGGTCTGGTTCGTGCATATTCTGAAGCTTTACAAAAAGCAATAGAAGAAAGTACATTAATAATGAAAGTATCAGGAATAGAAATGAAACTAACTGTAGAATATAATAATTTTGAAAAATTTAAATATTATTGTAAAAATAATAATGTTAGTATAATATCAGCAGAATACTTGGAAAAAATTGAATGTAAAATACAAATGGAATTAGCAAAAAAAGAAAAATTTATAAAAGATTATGAAAATAAAGAATTAAATATATCAAACTTAGAAATTTTATCTAAAAAAATAATAGATAAAAGTATATGAATTTAGTGGTTTTATAAAAGAATGGAAAAATATGGCAATTAAATGTTGCTTTTTATACTAATCCATACTATAATCGGAATGTAAAAAGATTACAGAAGAATTTGGGAGGGGTAACATGAAAGAAAAAGTTACAGTTTTAATTGCTGATGATAACGAAGAATTTAGTAAGACATTAGCATCATATATTAATGCACAAGAAGAAATGGAAGTTATAGCGAGAGTAAAAGACGGGACAGAGGCAGTAGATATTATTTTAAATGAATCTCCAGATATAGTTTTACTAGATGTTATAATGCCACATTTAGACGGATTAGGTGTATTAGAAAGTATAAACAAAGTAAAATGCACTAAAAAACCAATATGTATAATGTTATCAGCAGTAGGACAAGACAAAATTACAAGGAAAGCAGTAGAATTAGGTGCACAATATTATATTGTAAAACCATTTGATATAGAACTACTAATAAAAAGAATGAAAGAACTTAGATTTTATAAACCAGTTCAAACAAATAGCAACTTTATAACAAAAGAAATAAAATCTCAATATATAGAATTACCAGAAGAAGGAGCTAAAACTCAAGAAAACTTAGAAGCACTTGTTACTAATGTAATTCATGAAGTAGGAGTACCTGCACACATAAAAGGATATCAATACTTAAGAGAAGCTATAATGATGGTGGTAAATGATATAGATGTAATAAATCAGATTACAAAAAGCTTATATCCACAAATAGCAGGAAAATTCAATACAACGCCATCAAGAGTAGAAAGAGCAATTCGTCATGCGATAGAAGTAGCATGGGGAAGAGGGCAACAAGAAGCAGTGGAAAATATATTTGGATATACAATTTCAGCAAGTAAAGGAAAGCCAACAAATTCAGAATTTATAGCAATGATTGCTGATAAATTAAGATTAGAATTAAAGAGTGCATAAAAATATTTATGATATGCTGGAAAGTATTACAAGAGTAATACTACATAAAATTATACAATCTGACTTTTCCAAGATTTATTAGTTAATATTTTGAAATGTTAATTGATAAATTTTGGGATTTTTTGTATTAAGAAAATTGATAAAGAAGTAGAAAAATTCATAAACCGCTGTATAAAATTTCCAGAAAAGCACATACTATAAAAAATACATAGGAGGAGATAACATGGAAATGAACAATAATAAAAATATGGTAGTGCTTAAAAATTTACCATCTAACATAGTAGAGGAAGCTTATGTAATATTAAAATCAAGAAATAAAGCTAAGAAATTACAAAAAATAGAAAAAAGTAGCCAAGAAAATATAGAAAATTTTACAGGTAAAGATAATTATGTAATAAAAGAAGCTGAATTACTGGTGTCAGATTATTTGGATAAAATTAATGATAATAAAATGCTCTTAAATATAAAGACAAAAAGAAAATACAAAAGATTAAAAAATTATGCATATATATCAAGTATAGTTATTTGTTTACAGTTTTTGTTGTTAATAATTAAATAGTAATAAAACACCTTTTCCTAACATATAGTTTAAGAGAAAACTAAGGAAGAGGTGTTTTTTATGGATAGAGTAATGACTGTAGAAGAAAGAATTAGACGAGCTGAAGAAATTTACGAAAGAAAAAAAAGAAAAGAAAATTTAGGAGAAAAACAGAAAATATATAATAAAGAAGAAAATGTTGAGAGAAAAAAAGATATAAGATTATTAAAAAAGATAATAATGCAATTAATAGTTTGTTTAATAATATATTTTCTGTTTTATGCGATACAAAATGGGGAATATATTTTTTCTAAAGAATTTCTAAATAAAGCTAATGAGGTATTGTCATATGATATGAATTTTACACAACTATTTGAAAATATAAAGAATAATGTTATGACACTTAAAAACAAAACGGAAAATAATAATCAAAATCAGGATGCAATAGGAGGAGCGGAAGTTAAATCAAATCAAGAAGAAAATAAAGAAAATGATAGCGGAGAAAAACAAGAAAATAATTCTCAAGAACTTAATGAAAAAAAGGAAGAACAATCATTACAAATCTTATCACAAGAGGAACAAGATATACAAAATATAAAAAATACAACAACATTTATAAAACCAATAGAAGGAAAAATAACATCAGAATTTGGAAGAAGAGAGGAAGCAACAGGAAGAGTACCTAAAAATCATACAGGGACAGATATTGCAGCAAATATGGGGACTAAAATAAAGTCAGCTACAGACGGGGAAGTAGTATTGGCATCAGAAGAAGGAGATTATGGGAAACATTTAAAAATACAAATTGGTGAGGTTAGTATAATATATGCACATTGCAATGCGTTGTATGTAAAGCAAGGAGATAAAGTTACTCAAGGACAAGAGATAGCAGAAGTAGGTTCAACAGGAAATTCGACAGGACCACATTTACATTTTGAGATAAGAATATCTGAAAGAGTTGTAAATCCACAGAATATTTTGGAATTATAGTTAGGAGAAAATATGAGATTTAGTATTGATTTAAGAGTGTTTATTTTTTTAATTTTATTTTACTTAACTAATCAGATTGAAATATATGCACTTATAATGTGTTTTGCTATTATTCATGAATTAGGACATCTATTAGCAGGAATAGTATTAGGATTTAGTCCAAATAAAATAGAAATAAATCCTTTTGGAGTATCAATAGGATTTAAAATGAATTTAAAAGATTATAATAAAAAAATTAAAAAGGCAAATATAATTGAAGAAAAAAAGATATTTGTAGCTATGGCTGGTCCAATTGTTAATTTATTGATAATTTTTATTGTAAATAACTTGAATATAAATATATATGAAAAAACTATGGTAATATATTCTAATTTGTTATTAATTTTATTTAATCTTCTACCTATTGTGCCACTTGATGGGGGAAGAATATTAAAAGGGATTTTACATATAAATTTTGGCAAAGAAAAAGCTGAAAAATACATTTGTAATATATCATTTATTTTATTAATAATATTGACAGCAATATCAAGTATAACAATATTATATTTTAAAAATATAGCAATTTTTATAGGTATAATTTTTTTATGGATTTTACATATGCAAGAAGAGAAAGTTTATCAAAATAGAAAAAAGATATATGAATTAATAAGAAAAGAAAACAAGAAAGAATTTATAGGAGAGGAAGTTGATATAAAATATAGTGAAACTATTGAAAATAAGATTAATTAATAGTAAACTATAAGAAAAAGTAGTGGAAGGTGAAAAAATGCAAAAGATGAAATCAGAAAAAGGTGTGACATTAGTTGCACTAACTATAACAGTAATAATATTATTAATAGTATCAAGTATATTGATATATAATGCTAATGATAATATATATATAAAAAGGCTTACAAGCATGTATAATGATGTTTCAAATTTAAGAGATAAAGTAGCTTCATATTATAAAGAATATGGCACTATTCCAGCAAAAGTAGAATATACAGCAGTGTCACATTTACAAAGTGCAGGAGTGATAGGTGCAAATGATGGAGAAAAATTTTATGTACTTGATTTAGATAAGCTTGATGGTATTACTCTAAATTTTGGTAAAGATTATGAGAAAGTAAAGAAACAAGAATATGTAGATATAAATCAATTGAAAGATTTATATATTATAAATGAAAAAAGTCATAATATATTTTATTCAGAAGGTATACAAGTAAAAGATAATGATACAATTAAGACTATTTATACAGATGATGAAAACATTGATAAAGTAGAAGTTCCTATTTTTGAAAAGAAGGTAAATGTACCAGAATTATGGACTGCTACAACAAAAAGAGATTCAGAATGGTATAGTTACAATGATTTAGAAAATAATAAAGAAAATGCAAATGTTAATGAACCAGTACTAAAAGGTGAAATGACACCAATAAAATACACAGGACCAGATGCAAATACTGAAGCTCAAGAAGGAAGCAAATGGGCAAATGCAATAACAGCAGATGGAAGTATGTGGGTATGGCTCCCAAGATATGCATATAAAATAACAGAAGGATATC
>CATYUF010000059.1 GCA_958413095.1 uncultured Clostridium sp. | reverse complement strand
TGCAGTTTATGAGACGAGCGCGAACGGTAACTCAAGCAGTAGTTCGTGGTACGGCGATTGCTCTTACTTTCCTAACGCGAGCTATCCTTTCTTCGGACGCGGAGGCAGTTACGATGGTGGTACGATTGCAGGCGTGTTCTATTTCAGCAGCGTCAATGGTTATATCGGCAGCGGCAGTTCGTTCCGTCCGGTCTTGGTCGCACTTTAATGTGACCTTGAAATATACCTCTAAAACACACATAAAGGCACTAAAACTGCTCAAAAACGACAAAATCAATGATAAATCATTCAAAAGTGTGGCAAAACGTCTTAAAACGCGAAATAGAAGCTCGACTATTTTACACCTGTAAAAATACAAATATATAATATAAATTACCTTATATATAGTGAAATATAAATATTCGTAAAAGTTTTTCATTATATTTAAGGTAACTTTTTTTACGTTATAAACTAAAAAAATATATAATGTAAAATTCTGTAAGAAATAATTTGAAAAATAAACGAAAATTTTAGGGTTGAAAAAAGCCCTCTAATATAGTATAATAAATAGATGTAAGAAATTTAAGAGGGGTGATATCATGTTTAAAATGTATAATACAGATTTAATAACAAATATAACAGAAGAGGTAACAGAATATAAGAGGGGAAATTGGATTAACATGATAGCGCCGTCTGACGATGAAATAAAAACAGTTTGTGAAAATATAAATATTCAAGAAGATTTTATTCGATATGCATTAGACCCAGAGGAAAGAGCCAGAATAGACTATGAAGAAGATGATGGAACAACTTTAATTTTAGCAGACGTTCCAATTATTGAGAAAGACGAAGACCAGAAAGAGTATTCTACAATACCAGTTGGATTTATAATAGTAAGAGACGAATATTTTATTACAGTTTCTTTAATGGAAAACCAAGTAATAAGAAGAATGAATCCAATGAAAAATAAATCGGTTGCTACATATAAAAAAAGTAGACTTGTCTTACAATGTTTATATGTAAATTCTGAAATTTATTTAAATTTATTAAAAAAAATAAATAGAGAAACAGAAATTGCAGAAAAGGAATTAAGACAAACAAGAAAAAATAAATCATTATTAAGACTTTTAAGTTTAGAAAAGAGTTTAGTATATTTTACAACATCACTAAAAGCAAACGAAGTTGTAATGGAAAGAATGAACAGAGGCAAAGTTATAAAACTATATGAAGAAGATGAAGATTTATTAGAAGATGTACTTATAGAAAATAAACAAGCAATGGAAATGAGCAAAATATATAGTGATATCTTATCTGGAGTTATGGATGCTTATTCTTCAATTATATCAAATAACTTAAATGGAGTTATGAAAATATTAACAGCAATTACTATTATAATTTCAGTTCCAACAATGATATCTAGTTTTTGGGGAATGAACGTAAAAGTTCCTATGCAAGACAATCCATGGGGATTTGCTATAATTTTAATAGCATCTATACTAATTGGTATAATAGTAACAATTATATTAAAGAGAAAAGACTACTTAAACTAATTATAATCTAATGAATTTAGAAAATAATATAAAAATAACTATAAAATTAAAAAAAGTTAACTGAACCTAAAAAATATTTAATTTTAGGTTCATTTCAATTATTAACAAGTTTAATTTTATAGTTATTTTTTTCTTTAAAAAATTTATAAAAAAGTAAATAAAATGAAGAAAAGTAAAACCAAAAAATTGTAAAATTGCAAGAAAAAAGTTATAGATAATAGCAAAAATAAAAAGATAAAATCAAAAACAAGAAGTAAAAAATTAAAAATAAAAAAAAACAAGAAAATAAAAAAAGAATAATTTTTTTTATTTTTGGGAATAACTATTTATAAAAGCATAAGCAAGTATTAGCTTTTGTAATTTTATAAAAGGAGGCTGTTATGAAAGTATTAGATATAATTGCACTTATATTAGTAATAATAGGTGCAATAAATTGGGGATTAATAGGATTATTTAACTTTAATTTAGTTGACACTATATTTGGAGCAATGTCTATAGTTAGTAGAATAATATATACTTTAGTAGGATTTGCAGGACTATATAGCATTAAGTTTTTATTTAACAGAACATAACCCGAAAAGATTGAATTCTAGGCAATATTAGTATATAATATAGTCTAGAATTTATTTTTTAGGAGGAGAAAATGTTAACAGTTACAGGAGTTACAATAAGATTTGGCAAAAGAACTTTATTTGAAGATGTAAACATAAAGTTTAATAAAGGGTGCTGTTATGGAATAATTGGAGCAAACGGTGCTGGAAAGTCAACTTTTTTAAAAGTATTATCAGGAGATATAGAACCAAGTAAAGGTGATGTTTCTAAAGAAAAAACAGAAAGAATATCTGTTTTAAAACAAGATCACTTTGCATATGAAGATTATAGAGTGCTAGATACTGTAATAATGGGAAATCAGGAGTTATACAGTATTATGAAAGAAAAGGACGAAATTTATTCTAAACCAGATTTTTCCGAAGAAGATGGAATGAAAGCTGCAAAATTAGAGGAAAGATTTGCAGAATTAGATGGATGGAATGCAGAAGCAGATGCAGCAGTGCTTTTAAATGATGTAGGAATAGAAACAGAAAAACATGAAAAGCTAATGAAAGACTTAGAACCAAGAGAAAAAGTAAAAGTTTTATTAGCACAAGCTTTGTTTGGAAATCCAGATATACTTTTATTAGACGAGCCAACAAACGACTTGGATTTAAAGACAATTAATTGGTTAGAAGAGTTTTTAATAGATTTTGAAAATACAGTAATTGTTGTATCACATGATAGATATTTCTTGAATAAAGTTTGTACACATATTGCCGATGTTGATTATGGAAAAATTAAAGTATATCCAGGGAATTATGACTTTTGGTATGAGTCAAGCCAACTTGCTTTAAAACAAATGAAGGAAGCTAATAAAAAGAAAGAAGAAAAAATTAAAGAATTGCAAGACTTTATTGCAAGATTTAGTGCAAATGCTTCAAAATCAAAACAAGCAACATCTAGAAAGAAAACTCTTGAAAAAATTGAATTAGACGAAATAAAACCATCAAATAGGAAGTATCCATACATAGACTTTAAGCCAGATAGAGAGCCAGGAAAAGAAATATTAAAAGTAGAAGGACTTACTAAAACAATAAATGGTGAAAAAGTGTTAGATAATGTTACGTTTACTGTAAAACCAAGTGACAAAATTGCATTTTTGGCAGATAACGAAAATGCAAAAACAGTGTTGTTCCAAATTTTAGCAGGGGAATTAGAGCCAGACTCTGGAACAGTTACATGGGGAACAACTATTACAAATAACTATTTCCCAAAAGATAACAATTACTTGTTTGAGTCAGACTTAAATATAACAGATTGGTTAAGACAATATTCAAAAGACCCAGACGAAACATATGTTAGAAGCTTTTTAGGTAGAATGCTATTTTCAGGAGAAGAAGCACTAAAAAAAGTAAATGTGTTATCAGGAGGAGAAAAAGTTAGATGTGTACTTTCAAAAATAATGCTATCTGGTGCAAATTTATTAATTTTTGATGAGCCAACAAACCATTTAGATATGGAAAGTATAACAGCATTAAACGAAGGTATGAAAAAATTTAATGGAATTATTTTATTTACATCACATGACCATCAATTAACACAAACTGTTGCAAATAGAATAATAGATTTAAAACAAGATAAATTAATAGATAGAGAAACAACTTATGACGAATACTTGGAGGAGATAAAATGATAAGAAAATTAGATATAGAAGAAGCTAAAAAACTATATCGAGATTATATAGATGAAGATTTTCCAAATGATGAAAGACCAAACTATAATCATTATGTAAAGTTGCTAGAAAGTGAAGAATTTATACCATATTCATATGAAGAAGAAAACAAAATGAAAGCATATATAATTTGTATAGAAAAGGGAGATAATGTATTAATTTCACATTTAGCAGTTTTAAAAGAATATAGAGGACAAGGCATAGGAACAAAATCATTAAATGAAATGAAATTTTTTTTTAAAGATAAACAATCAGTAATATTAGAAGCAGAAGCAGAAGAACAAGCGGAAAATAAAAAGGCTTTAGAGATAATAAAAAGAAGACAGAAATTTTATAAAAAATGTGGATTTACATCATACCCTAATTTAGACTATGAATTATCCGGAGTAAAATATTTAATTTTTGCATACAGTAACTTAGAAAACAAAATTGAAGATGGAAAATTAATTGAAATAATAAAGGAATTATATAAAGAGATACTATCAAACGAAAAAAGTTTAGTAATAAAATTAAAATAAGGAAAATGTAATATGTTTTGTAATAAATGTGGAGAAAAACTTCCGGATGACGCAAAGTTTTGCACAAAGTGTGGTTATAAAGTGAATAATGACCCAGAAATGGGAAGTATAGTGTTTAAAAGATTAGGTCAACTTTATGGATCCATAGCTCAAATAAAAATTTTTTTAGATGGACAAATGGTTGCTAGTTTAGGAACAAATCAAGAGGTAAAAGTAACTGTTCCAATTGGAGTACATCAAGTAGAATTTGGTTATTGGTGCGGTAATGGGCAAAATACTGTAACTTTAACAAAGGAAAATCCCAATATAAGGGTTAATATAAAATTGGGAGTCGGACTAGTTACTTCTAAGCCTAAAATAGTGAGTATAGAAAATTTATAAAAATAATAGGAAAATATATAAAACCTAAAATGAATTAATAGAATTTCATTTTAGGTTTTTATAATAAAGTAATTATTTAAACAGTGAAAATAGATATAGAGTATGATATCAATACAAATATAGTTACTATATAATAATCAATATAAAAAAATAACTACTTTCCTTGAAAAATACAATATTCATGATATAATAACCTGTGTAACAAAAAAGAAAGGAAATATCATAAATATTATGATAATTGGTTAAAATATGGAAGAAATTACAAATAAAGAAGAGAAAGAAATTTTAAAACAGAAAAGAATAGCAAATGCAATTGCTGAAGAATTAAATGTAAGATCTATACAAGTTGAGAAAACAATAGAGTTAATAGATGGAGGAAATACAATACCATTTATTGCACGTTATAGAAAAGAAGTAACAGGAGGGCTATCAGACGAAACATTAAGAGATTTAGGAGAAAGACTTACATATTTAAGAAACTTAGAGTCAAGAAAAGAAGAGGTTAAAAAATCTATAGAAGAACAAGGAAAATTAACAGAAGAATTATCTAATTCTATAGAAAATTCAAAAACATTAGCAGAAGTAGAAGATATCTATAGACCATATAAACCTAAAAAGAAAACAAGGGCAACAGTTGCAAAAGCAAAAGGATTAGAGCCTTTGGCTAAAATTATTATTGAACAAAAAGAGACAAGACCACTAGAAGAAATTGCAAAAGAATATATAAACATAGAAAAATTATCAGAAGAAGATAAGAAAAATAAAGATAAGGTTGTATCAACTGTAGAAGATGCAATTCAAGGTGCTTTAGATATTATTGCAGAGGATATTTCGGATAATGCTAAATATAGAAAAGAAATTAAAAGAATTTGTTATAGAGAAGGAATAATAAATACAAAAGCATCAGATGAAGACGAAAAGTCTGCATATGAAATGTATTATGACTTTAATGAAAAAGTAAATAGATTACCAAGTCACAGAATTTTAGCTATTAATAGAGGAGAGAAAGAGAAGTTTTTAAAAGTAAAAATAGACAAACCAGAAGATAAAATATTAGAATTTATACAATTAGATATTATAAAAGGCAAAACTCAATTTACAGAACATTTAGAAAACACTATATTAGATAGTTGGAAACGATTAATAGAACCTTCTATAGATAGGGAAATTCGTGCAGATTTAACAGAAAAAGCAGAAGAGCAAGCTATAAAAGTATTTGGTAAAAATGCTAAACAATTATTACTTGGTGCACCACTTAAAGGATTGACTGTATTAGGATTTGACCCTGCATATAGAACAGGATGTAAATTAGCAGTTATAGATGAAACAGGAAAAGTGTTGGATACAGGTGTAGTATACCCAACAGAACCACAAAATGATATTGAAGGTGCTACAAAAGAATTAATAAGACTTATAAAAAAAGATAATATAAATATGATTGCGATAGGAAACGGAACAGCATCACGTGAATCTGAAATGTTTGTTTCAGATGTTATAAAAAAGATAAAAGGAGAATACGGAGTAGATGTTTATTACGCAATTGTGAGTGAAGCAGGAGCATCTGTTTATTCAGCTTCAAAACTTGCAACAGAAGAGTATCCAGATTTAAACGTATCTTTAAGAGGTGCAATTTCTATAGCAAGACGTTTACAAGATCCTTTAGCAGAACTTGTAAAAATAGATCCAAAGGCAATAGGCGTTGGACAATATCAGCACGATGTAGACCAAAAACAATTATCAGAAAGTTTAACGGGTGTAGTAGAAGATGCAGTTAACAAAGTTGGAGTAGATGTAAACACAGCTACACCATCACTTTTATCATATGTTTCTGGAATAAACAAAACAATTGCTGGAAATATTGTAAAATATAGAGACGAAAATGGAAAACTAAAAGAAAGAAAAGAATTATTAAAAGTACCTAAATTAGGAAAATCAGCATATGAGCAATGTGCAGGATTTATACGTATATTTGATGGTAAAAATCCATTAGAAATAACGGCGGTACATCCTGAAAGCTATGAAGTTGCAGAAAAACTATTAGACAAAATAGGTTATAAAAAGGAAGATTTAATTGATAAAGATAGACTTAAAGAAATAAGAACAAAACTAGCTGAGATAAATGTAAAAAATGTAGCAAAAGAGCTAGAGGTAGGAGAGATGACTTTACAAGATATAGTGCAAGAACTATCAAAACCAGGAAGAGACCCAAGAGAAGAAATGCCAAAACCAATTTTAAGAGCAGATGTATTAAAATTTGAAGACTTAAAAGAAGGAATGGTATTAACAGGAACAGTTAGAAATGTAACAGATTTTGGTGCATTTGTAGATATTGGTGTAAAACATGATGGATTAGTGCATATATCACAACTAAGCAATAATTTTGTAAAAAATCCATCAGATGTAGTGTCTGTAGGAGACATTGTAAAAGTAAAAGTTATAGGAATAGACTTAGAGAGACAAAAAGTACAACTTAGTATGAAAGAAGTAGGAAATTAGATATAGCCAAATTTCAAAAAAATAAGTGAAAATACAAAGTTAGTGTAAAATTTTAGTTGGCAAAGTATAGAAAATTCGATTTTATGTTTTTTAAGCATAAGAAAAACATAAATAATTTCCCTTAAATGTTGATTTGCGAGTAACATTTTTAAGGGGGAATCATTTATGTTTGATAACATTGTAGCAAATAATGAAGTAAATTTCAATGATTTGGAGAAAAAAATCTTCAAATTCGTGTGCGACTTAGGTTGTTGCATATTAAAGACATTGCTTGAAAGTTATGATAATAAGATTAAAGAAAACAGGGACAAAAAAATATTTAGACACAAAGGTTACAAGATTAATTCAATTAAAACAGTATTAGGAGTTGTAACATATAAAAGAGCAGTTTATGAATATACAGAAAATGAAAATACAAAAAGAGAATGTAAAAAATATATTTTTCTTTTAGATGAATTAGTAAGTATAACAGCAATAGGTAAAATATCAGCAAACTTAGTAGAAAAAATATTAAGTACAGCAGTTGAAACAAATTCGTACAGGGACGCTTCATCACAATTGATGGAAAGTATTAATATATCAATAAGCCACGAAGCAGTAAGAGATGTAGTAATTCAAGAAGGTATGAAAATAATTGAAAAAGAACAAGAAGAAATAAAGTTAGATATCAAAGATAAATTAATACCAGGAATAAAAGAAATACCAGTCTTGTTTGAAGAAGCAGATGGATTGTGGATTAATCTTCAGGGAAAAGACAGAGAAGAACAAAAAGCAAAAAATAAAAGAATATGTGAAAAACAAGGAAAAGAGTATAAAGAGCAAAGTAGTGTAAAATCAGAATTGAAATTACACGTTGCTTATGAAGGTTGGAAAAAAGATGATCCAAGACATACATTAGTAGAAAAAATGTATATTGTAGGCTTTATGAGTTCAAAAGAGATGAAACAACGAAGGGACGCAAGAATATTCCAAAAGTATGATGTAGATAAGATTCAGCTTAGGATTCTAAATGGAGATGGAGCAAGATGGATAAATAAATTAGCAACAAAAGATACGATAAGACAGAAAGATAATTTTCATATACATCAAGAAATAATTAGAGATATACCTGAAGAAGAAAATAGAAGAATAATAGAAAAATTAATTGCAGAAAGAAGATATGATGAAGTACCAATTTTTCTTAAATATCTAAAATTTGAATGTGGAGGGGAGGAAAAATATGTAAAGAAAATTGAAAGATTAGAAAGTTATTTAAGTGATGGTTTACCAAGATACCAAGACATATTAGAAGAAAGAAATATAGAAATGCCAGAAGCACCAGAGGGAATTGAATACAAGAATCCAGGAATAATGGAAAGTCAAATATTCACAGTATTAAGCAAAAGATTTAAAAGTGGAAGATTAAGTTTTAGCAAAATTGGAGCAACTTGTTTAGCAAAAATATGTGCAAGTAAAGTTGAGAATAAAGGAATTATAGAATTAGAAAAATTTGAACAACCTATAGAAATAGATGACAGTATAGAACAATATATGCTAGAAATAGAAAACAACCTAGAAAGCATTACAAACGTGTTTAGAGCAAATGAAAAAATAAACTCAAACAATACTTGTAAGCAAGTAACTTTAAGCCCTAAAAATCCAATATTACAAGCTATAAAAATGGTATCAATAAGCGACTTAAATTACATATATAATTTTTATTAAAAAAAGTAGAAAATATCTAAAAATGACTTGACAAAAATCTAAAAAAAACTATATAATAATTTTGTATTAAAAATTTTAGTATGTGATGTCAAAAAAAGAAAAAAATAAAAAAATTTAAAAATTTTTTTCTGAAAGTAGGAATGGCTACGCACCTAGAAAATCAACTGAAAGGACGGTTGCCAACTATCACTTGACACATACAAATACAAAAATCTAATACAAATAATATTGACTATAATATAACGAATGATATATAATGACTTATAAAGTATAAAAAGATATAGAAAGGAACCAAGTACTATGATGAAGGCTGTAACCCTTGTGGGAGTACACACACACACACACACACAGATGGTTTTAGAGAAATAAAAATAGGCAAAAAAGCCTTTATTAGAGATATAAAAATGATAGACTATAAGTAAGTAGCCTATCATTTTTGCGTGCTAAAGAGGAGGAATTAGAAATAAAATGATTAAAAAAGTAAAATTAGAAAATGGAATAACGTTAATAGCGTTGGTAGTAACAATTGTTGTACTTTTGATATTAGCTGGAATAACAATAAGTCTAGTGTTTGGCTCAAATGGAGTAATAAAGAAAGCCCAAGAAGCAAATGAAAATAC
>CATYUF010000058.1 GCA_958413095.1 uncultured Clostridium sp. | reverse complement strand
ATTATCCATTTTGTTTAACTCTTTTAATTACTTCTAATCCTGCCTTTGTACCTTCATAAACAGCTTTTGAAATTTGTAAAACTCCTCCTGTGCAGTCTCCACAAGCATATATTCCTGGTATATTTGTTTCCATTTTTTCATTTACCACTATTTTATCTTTATTTGTTATTATACCCAATTTTTTAGCAAATTCATTACTTCCTGCTACTCCTTTTGCTACAAATATTCCATCTGTCTTTATTATTGTATTATCTTCAAGTTTTATTTGTTCTACTCTTTTCTCACCTTGTATTTCTTCTATTTTTCTAGTATCTATTTTTACATTATCTGCTCTAAATTCTGGTGCTTTTTCTCCGTCAGTAAGAATTATAATTTGATTTGCTAAATTTATTAGCTCATTAGTTTCTGAAATAGCATATTTTCCATTTCCTATTACCGCAATATCTTTATTTCTATAAAAGAAACCATCACAAACTGCACAGTAACTTATTCCTCTACCTTCAAATTCTTGTATTCCTTTTATTTTTGGTATATTTTTCTTATTTCCAGTTGCTAATACTATATTTTTTGTTTTATATTCATTTTTATCAGTTATTACTTCAAATCCATTTTCATTCATTTTTATATTGATAACTTCTTCTTCTTTTAATTCTACTCCTAGATTTTCTGCTTGTTTTATTCCTTCATTGTATAAATCAATTCCTGTTATACCTTTTGCAAATCCATAATAGTTTTCTATTAATTCTGCTTTTTCTAGGTTTGAATTATTTTGATATATTATCATTGTTTTTAAATTTGCTCTTTTCGTATATAAACTTGCTGATATCCCTGCTGGTCCTGCACCTATTATAATTACATCAAACATATTTTATACCTATAAAAATTTTCAATTTTTTCTTTCTTTTATATTTATAATATTATATACAGTTTTCTGTATTTAATATGTTCAAATTATATCATTATTGACTTTATTATGCAATAAATTTTTATGTCTTTTAAGTTTAATATTTAATAGAAATTTAGTTTATTCTTGATATATATAATCGAGCTATAACCATTTTTCATCTTATAACGCTAAAAATGATACTATCTTTAATTATAAAATAATATCATTTTTTACTAATATTAAATTCAGACATATTTTTCTATCAAAATTACTGCCCTTCCACTTCTTGTTGTTCCAGTGAATTCTTTTATTATGAATCTGCCTTTTCCTCTTATTGTTATTATATCATTTAATTTAACATTTTTTGAATTCTTTGTTTCACTTTGACCATTTACGAAAACTCTTTCTTGGGCTATTATTTCAGAAGCTTTACTTCTTGAAGTTCTAGCTAAATCTGAAACTATATTATCTAATCTTAGTGAAGGCACAATTATTTTTACTTCTTCTATTTTTATTTCAACTTTTCTTAACTCTTCTAGTTTTACTATTTTTATATCACTATTTTCAAATCTTTTTAGTGTAGGTAGTTGTTCTTTTAATATAGTCGAAAATTCATTTATAGCAATTATATCTGCTCCATCTTTTGAAACTATAATATCTCCAACTTTTTCTCTTTTTAAACCTAATTTAACAATTCCTCCTAAATAGTTTCTATGAACATATTTTCCATGCTCTTCTTCTGGTAATTCTATTTTTACGACTTTTACCATTTTGTCATAGTTTTTTGCGAGCATTGTTTCATCATATTTGTTATCATATACTATTAAGAGCTTTCTTTCTGCATTTTCATAACCTCCAAATAAGATATAATTTTCAAATTTTATTTTTTTCAAAAAACTTTCTACTAATGAAACTTGATACATGTCTAAAAAATCTGTATATTCTATTTTTCCTTTTTTAGTTGCATTTTCAATTTTATCTAGTACTTGTGATAAACACAATTTATCTTCTTGCTTTTTATAGTCCTTTAAAATATCTTGTTTGTTCATTTTGAACTCTCCTCATTTATTCTATAATAAATTTAATAAAAATTAATATATAAAAATTCTCATTATAAATTAATATATATGTCTTTATATATTGGGCAAAACTAAATATTGATAATTATAAATTTTGTATTTTTTATTGTATAAGATTCATATATTTTTTATACATATCTTTCAATTTAAAATTTTACTTCTTATTTTAGTAATAATACTTTTTTCATCTAGTCCATATATTTCTTCTAATTCTTGCACTGAACCATGTTGTATAAATTTATCTGGATATGCAAAACACTCTAATTTAATATCTTGTAAATTTTCATCTATAATTAGCTCTTTTATTGCAGTTGCTAAACCATTTATTATTGTTCCATCTTCTATTGTTATTACTTTTTTTGTTTTTGCTATTGAATTTTTTATAGTTTTTATATCTAGTGGCTTTAAAAATCTAGCATTTATAACATCTGCATTTATATTTTCTTTTTCTAGCTCTTTGGCTATTTTCATAGCTCTTGAAACCATTTTTCCAATAGCTATTATAGATATATCTTTTCCTTCTTTTAGTATTTCTGCTCTTCCTTCTTCTATTTTTGTATATTCAGAATTTGTGGACTCTTGAAATTTGTGGTTTTCTTCTCCTCCTCTTGGATATCTAATAATTACTGGCTTATTTAGTTTTATAGCAAATTCTAACATTTCCTCTAATTCTTTAAAATCTTTTGGTGCCATTATAGTTAAATTTGGAACTAATCTAAAAAATGCCATATCTAATAAACCTTGGTGTGTTTCTCCATCTGCTCCTACAATTCCTGCTCTATCTACACACATTATTACTGGCAAATTTTGTATTGCAATATCATGTATTACTTGGTCATATCCTCTTTGATAAAAAGATGAATATATTGGTACAACTGGTATCGTCCCCTCTATTGCCATTCCTGCTGCTAATCCTAATGCATGTTGTTCTGCTATTCCTATGTCAAAAAATCTTTTTGGAAATTCTTTACTAAATTTTGTTAGTCCTGTTCCATCTTTCATTGAAGCAGTTATTGCTACAATTTTTTCATTTTCTCTTGCTAACTCTACTAATTTATCTCCAAAAACTTTTGAATAGTCTTTTTTCTTTTCTTTTCCAGCTTTTCCTGTTTCTATATTAAATGGTGCAGTTGCATGGAATTTATCTGGATTTTCTTCTGCTATTGAATATCCTTTTCCTTTTTTCGTTAAAACATGAATTATAACTGGGTTATCAATTTGCTTGCTTAACCTCAAAATATTTTCTAGCTCTTGTATATTATGCCCATCTACTGGTCCTAAATATGTAAAACCTATATCCTCAAAAAACATTTTTGGAATTATTAATTGTTTTATACTTCTTTTTAATCTTTGAATAACTTTTACTGTTGGTTTTCCTATTATAGGTACTTTATTTATAATTTTTTTCATAGATACATTTGACTTTGTATATGTTTTTTTAGTTCTTAGTTTACTTAACAACATATTAAGTCCACCTATATTTTTGGAAATACTCATTTCATTATCATTTAAAATTATTGTCATTTTATTCTTACTATATCCAACATCATTTAAAGCCTCTAACGCCATTCCTCCTGTCATAGCTCCGTCACCAATTACTGCTAATACTGAATTTTTTTCGTTTTTTAAATCTCTTGCTCTGGCCATGCCTAATGCTGCTGAAATAGATGTTCCACTATGTCCTGTATTGAAATTATCATATTTGGATTCATTAGTTTTTGGAAAGCCTGCTATTCCATTTAATTTTCTTAAAGTTTTTAAGGCTTCTTTTCTTCCTGTTAAAATTTTATGGACATAAGTTTGATGTCCTACATCCCATACAATTTTATCTTCTGGAAAATTAAATACACTATGTAATGCTATTGTTAATTCGACTACTCCTAAATTTGATGCTAAATGACCTCCATTTTTTGATACAATTTCTAGTATGTATTTTCTGATTTCTATTGCTAGGGTTTCTTTTTCTTCTATGCTTAATTTTTTTAGGTCTTCTGGATAATTTATTTTTTCTAACATTTTATCACCTTTCGTTTTTGACTTTGTTTATTGTATCATAAATTTGTATTTTTTTCTATGATTTTGTTGTATTTTTTTATTGTTGTGGTAAAATATAATGTATATTTTTTAGGAGGAGTAACATATGAAAAAGAAAATTTTTATTACTTTATTTTTACTTTTAATTTTAATTGCAAACATATCTCTTGCTTCATATGATACAGTAACTATGACTGTAGTTGAAGAACCTGTTTGCAATATAGAATTTGGTGAAAATTCAAAATTCGAAAAAAAATTAGTTGCCAAGGATATGAACAAAAAAGAAGTAACTATACAATTGAAAGTTGTAAATAACGAAAAATCGGTCAAACCTACTGGTGAGGTAATGCTTGTAATCGACAACTCAGATAGTATGCTTAGTGAAGTTAGTAATACTACTAGAGAGGAATTAGTTGTAAATTCAGCTAAAACTTTAGTTAGTAATTTATTAAAAGATAATGAAAATTTAAAAATTGGAGTTGTAAGTTTTTCAAGTAATACTGATATTTCTAAAGAAGGAACTATTGCAGATGCTAACTTAGTTTCAGAATTATCAAATGATACAACTAAATTAAATAATTCTATCTCTAATATTCAATATAATGGACCTAGAACTGACTTAGATGCTGGAATTACTTTAGCAAAACAACATTTCACTACTGAAAAAAATAATAAATATATGATTGTTTTAACAGATGGTGTTCCTAATATTGCTATTGATTTTGATAAAAATTATTTTTCTGATGATGTAATTAAAAAAACTAATACATCTTTAGTAAATGTAGAAAAAAATAATATAAGCTTAATAACAATGCTAACTGGAATTTCTGAGCCAGATAAAAATCCTTTGCCAACAGTTAACAAAACATATGCTCAAATAATTAAAGAAATATTTGGTACTCAAGAAAAGCCAACTGCAGGAAAATTTTATTATATACAAGATGATAAAATTGAAGAAACTATAACAAAAGATATCTATAATGATTTATTACCTATTGAAAAAAATCTAACAAACATTAAAATTGTAGACTATTTTCCAAAAGAAATTATAGACAATTTCGAATTTGCATATGTTCAAAATTCAAATATTGGAAATATTTCAGCTGAAGTTGACAAAACTACAAATTCAATTACCTGGACTATTCCAGAATTAAAATCTGGTCAAACAGCTACTGTTCAATATAAATTAAAATTAAAGGAAAACTTTAGTAGTTCTATTGTAGACAAAATATTAGATACTAACGAAAAAGTAGATATTACTTATACAGATTTTGATGGTAAAAATCAAACTAAAACTTCTGATGTTACACCTAAGTTAAAACTTACAGAACCGCCAAAAATTTTACCAAATGCAGGTAAGCCAATTTTTATAGTATTATCTATTGGAATTGTTGGAATTTTAGCTTATTCTTTTATTAGATATAATATAACTAGAAATAATATGAAACATTAATATAAAATATATTTTTAATGTTTACTATATATTTATAATTTTAAAAAAATTCTGATTTTAATTTAAAATCAGAATTTTTTTTAATTTCTTGTATTATATATATTCATATACCAACAAATATAAGTATATAGTTATTAATATTTTTAATTATTGTTCTAAGTTTTTTTATTTTCATAAGAAGTCTTATTCCATCTACATCAACTCTTTTTCTATTCTTAGTAACCTATTATATTTCGCCACTCTATCAGTTCTGCAAGGTGCTCCTGTTTTTATTTGCATACTATTTATTGCTACTGCAATGTCTGCTATTGTTGTATCCTCTGTTTCACCAGACCTATGAGAAATTATAGTTCTATAATTATTCTGTTTTGCTAATTTTATTGTGTCTAATGTTTCTGTTAGTGTTCCTATTTGATTTGGTTTTATTAGTATTGCATTTGCTACATTTTTTTCTATTCCTCTTTTTAACCTAGTTCTATTAGTAACAAATAAATCATCTCCTACTAATTGAACTTTATCTCCGATTTTTTTAGTTAATTCTTCCCATGCTCCCCAATCTTCTTCTGCAAGTCCATCTTCTATCGAAGCTATTGGATATTTATCACACAAATCAACTAAATATTGTATCATTTCTGATTTTGTTTTTAATATATCTGTTTTCCAAAAATAATATCCTTCTTTTCCTATTTTTTTAGCTTCATCAAACATTTCTGTACTTGCAATATCTAAAGCTAAAACTATATCTTTTTTCGGTTCATATCCTGCTTTTTTTATTGCTTCTACTATTATATCTAATGCCTCTTCTTCATTTTTTAAATTTGGTGCAAAACCACCCTCATCTCCTACTGCTACACTATGACCTTTTTCTTTTAATACTTTTTTTAATGTATGATATATTTCTACTCCTCTTTTTAATCTTTCCTCAAAAGTAATTTTTCCTATTGGCATAATCATAAATTCTTGTATGCTAATGTTATTGTCAGAGTGTTTACCACCATTTAAAATATTCATCATAGGCACTGGTAATTCTGTTGCATTTATACCACCAATATAGTTATATAATTCCATTCCTAATGCATTACTTGCTGCTTTTGCTACTGCTAATGATACACCTAAAATAGCATTTGCCCCTAAATTAGATTTATTAGGTGTATCGTCTAATTTTAACATTTCTTCGTCTATTAGTCTTTGTTCAAATACATTCATACCTTTAATTTCTTTTGCAATTTTTTTATTTACATTTTCTACTGCCTTTTTTACACCTTTTCCTAAATATCTATTTTTATCTCCATCGCGTAATTCTACTGCCTCAAAGTTTCCTGTTGAAGCACCTGATGGTACTGATGCTATTCCAACATATCCATCTTCTGTTACTACTTCTACTTGCAATGTTGGATTTCCTCTAGAATCTAATATCTCAATTGCATTTATACTGTCTATTGCTAAAAAACTTTTCATATACTTAATCCTCCTAATTTATTTATATTAAGTATATCCATTTTTTTACAAGGTATTCTTTATCATTAAATTTTTTCTCTTTCAAGTCTCATTTTCAGCCATAGTCATCGTTTACTTATGCAGCTTCATTAGTTTTTTTATTTCTTAATTCATATGCATATTTTAGAGTAATTTCATTGATTTCTCCTGATGAAATTCTTGCAATTTCTTTTATTATTTCTTCTTCTTCTAATTGTTTTATTTTTGTTTTTGTTCTCTCTCCATTTACATCTTTACTTATAAAATAGTTATAATCTGCATTTGCTGCTATATTAGGTAAATGTGAAATACATATTACTTGATGTTTTTTTGATATTGCTTTTAATTTATTTGCTACTGAATTTGCTACTTTTCCACTTATTCCTGTGTCTATCTCGTCAAATATTAATATCGGCATATTATCGGTATCTGCTAAAACTTTTTTTATTGCTAACATTGTTCTTGACATTTCTCCCCCTGAAGCTATCTTTGATAATTCTTTTTCATCCTCTCCCAAATTAGTTGTTATATAGAATTTTACTATATCTTTTCCATTTTTATAAAATTCTTCTTCCATGTATTGTACTTTTACATTTATTTTTGCATTTTTCATTTCTAAGTCTTCTAACTCATTGTTTATTTTTGTATTTAATTTATCAGCACCTTTTTTTCTTATATTACTTATTTTTCCTCCTAAGTCATTCATTTTTTCTTTTACAGCATTTAATTCACTTTTCAGTTTTTGATTATATGTATCTAAATTTTCTATATGATTAATTTCTTCTTTAATGTCTTCTTTATATTTTAATATTTCTAGTATATTATTTCCATATTTTCTTTTTAATGAATATATTAAATCTAGTCTCTCTTCTACATAGTTTCGCTCTTCTTCATCAAAATATATATCTTCTTTGTAATTATTTATATCTCTAGCTAGTTCTTGTAATTCATAATATGAATTTTTTAATTCTGTACTTGCTTTTTCATATTTCTTATCAATATTTTCTATTTTCTCTAATGCTCTAATTACCATACTTAAACTATCTATTGTGTTTTCAGATAATAAAGTATCTGCTTCTGTCAAATTTTCTGATATTTTTTCTGAGTTTAAAAATATTTTTCTTTTTTCTTCAAGTTCTTCTTCTTCGTTTATTTTTAAATTTGCCTCTTCTATTTCGTCCATTTGATATTTCAATAAATCTAATTTTCTTTGTCTTTCTTTTTCATCACCATAATTCATTTTTAATTCATTTTTTATTTCTATATATCTATCATATAGTTTAACATATTCTTCCTTTTTTTCTCTTAATTCATTGAAAATAAAACCATCTAAATATTTTATATGTGATTTAGTGTCAAGAATTGTTTGATTGTCATTTTGCCCATGTATTTCGATAAAATTTGTCATAAATTCTTTTAATTCATTTACTGTGACCATTCTTCCATTTATTTTACACATATTTTTTCCATTTATATTTATTTCTCTTGAAACAATAATATTTCCATCTACAGCATATTCACTTTCTAGATTATACATACAAAGCTCTACAAATGAATTTGTTTCTCCTTTTCTTATCATTTCTTTTGAAAATCTTCCTCCTGAAATGATTTGCAAAGAATCTATTATTAAAGTCTTTCCTGCTCCAGTTTCTCCTGTTAGAACATTTAAACCATTATTTAAATCAACACTTAAATCTTCGATTATTCCTATGTTTTTTATATGTAAAGATGAGATCATTGCTTACCTCCTAATTTATCACTTTTATATTTTGAACAGGTTTTTAAGACTAAAAAAATGTTCGTCTTTATTGTATATTCATTTTTTATAAATGTCAATACTTTTTGCGAACATTTTTTCTCAAAAATGTATAACCTAGTATGTGGTGAGTGTGTAAATTTTTTTGTGTAAATCGATTTTACCTTTTATGAAATTATATATTATTTTATGAGCAAAAATTGTATTGGTTGTATATATCATTTTTCTGATTTTTTGACTAAATTTGAAAAATGGACTAATTATTCCCCAATTTTCTTCCCATCTTTCCATTGCTGTTGGATACTTAACTTTCCATTTTTCAGCTACTTCATACATTATCTTTTTACCAATTTCCTCATCTGATGATGTATATATTGCTTTTAAATCTTGTGCAAATGCATATTTATCTTTGTGTGATACATATTTTATTGTATTTCTTGTCAAATGTACTATACAAGTTTGATGTTCTGTATTAGGAAATGCTATTTGTATAGCTTCTTTTATTCCTTCTTTGCTTATTCCCATTGCTATATATGCCGCTTTTTTTCCTATTACTCCATTTTCTTTTACATTAAAATGAATTGCATCTATATATACAAATGGATAAACTTCTTCTAATCTTCTGCTTTTCCATTCTTCCATTTCTGCTTCTAACATACTTTGTATTATTTTCCCAAATGATTTCTTTAATTTACTTTCCACATCAAAAACTGTTTTTACATCTCCATTTTTTAGTATTTCTTTTACTAATTTGTTCATTGCTTCTTCTGTTACATTTCTTTCTTTTTCTTCCATAGAAAAATACCTCCTTGATATATTTTATATTATATCATAAAAGGTATTTTCTAGTTTACACAAAATTTCTTACAGTCCCGTCACTTCAAAGTGCTAAGGAGCCAACACCGGGCGAAACGAA
>CATYUF010000057.1 GCA_958413095.1 uncultured Clostridium sp. | reverse complement strand
AAAATGCCAGGTATAGGAGAAGAAAGAAAAGTTTCAGGAGTATTTGGAGGAGTTGAAGCACAAAATATAGGACAAGAAAATCCAGCAAATAATGATAAAGCATTAGTTAAAACAGGATTTTGGTCAAAATTCAAAGCATTCTGGTTACAAGAAATAGATTGGAATAAAGAAATAAAAGTAGAATTAACACCATATCAACAAAAAGTTGAAGATGAAATCAATGAATTTTTACACCAAGAAATTACTTGGGATAAAGTACATGATTTCTTATTCCAAGACGTTACATTTGGAAGAAAAAAAGAACAATTATAATATTTTGATAGAAAGATATTTGTGTTTTAATAAAGAAAAATATAAAAAAGTTTTTCAAAGTTATATTTAAGTATATGACATTGAAAAACTTTTTTTCATGATTTTGGTGATTTTGGGGTCGGAGACAAAAATCATGTAAATTTTAAGTGAAAGATTAAAAAATATATAGAAGAATTAAGAAAGTTATGATATACTTAGACAAAATAAATTTTAAGAAAAAAGATGATCAAAAATAAAAGGAGGAAAAGAGAAAAAATTGCTCAATAAAAAGCAATTATAGAACTCTTTTAAATATAATGGCAAAAAGTAAAACTGTTTTTGTATGTAGTGAGTGTGGAAATGAGTCAAGCAAATGGTTAGGAAAGTGTCCAGCATGTAATAGTTGGAATAGTTTTTATGAACAAAAAATAATAGAGAGTAAGAATAGTTCATTAAAAGATAAAAGTCAAAGCAATAATAAACCACAAAAATTAAATTCTTATGAAGCTAAAGAAACATTACGAACATCTACTGGATTTGGAGAACTAGATAGAGTTTTAGGTGGCGGATTAGTAAAAGGTTCTTTGGTATTATTAGGAGGAGAACCAGGAATTGGAAAATCAACATTAATACTTCAAATTTGTGATAAAGTAAAAGGTGAAGGAAAAGTTTTATATGTTTCTGGAGAGGAATCAGCAGAGCAAATAAAATTAAGGGCTGACAGGTTAGGAATAAATAATGATGATATTTTATTCTTAGGAGAAACTGACATTGATATAGTAAATCAAGCAATTATTGAGATAAATCCAAAATTAGTAATAATAGATTCAATACAAACAATGTATTCAGAAGAGATAACAGCTGCTGCACGGAAGTGTTAGTCAAGTAAGAGAAATAACATCTCAAGTTATGAGAGTTTGTAAATCTAGAGCTATAACAACAATAATTATTGGACATGTAACAAAAGAAGGAAATATTGCAGGACCAAGAGTACTAGAACATATGGTAGATACAGTTTTATATTTAGAAGGTGAAAGATATTTTTCATATAGAATATTAAGAGGAGTAAAAAATAGATTTGGTTCAACAAATGAAATAGGAATGTTTGAAATGCAAGAAGAAGGAATGTGTGAAATAGTAAATCCATCAGACATATTAATTTCAGAAAGAGACGATAATCCTGCTGGCTCATGTATTGTATCCGCTATGGAAGGAACAAGACCAGTATTAATCGAACTACAAGCATTGACTTCACAAAGTGTTTTTGGAATACCAAAAAGAACTGCTAATGGAATTGATTATAATAGGGTAGCTTTGTTATTAGCAGTTCTTGAAAAAAAGGCAGGAATGATGCTAGGAGGACAAGATGTATACTTGAATTTAGTAGGTGGGATAAAGATTAATGAACCATCAATAGATTTAGGAATAATAATATCAACAGCATCAAGCTTTAAAAATATTCCAATTCCAAAAGATATGGTCATAATGGGAGAAGTAGGGCTAACAGGCGAAGTAAGAAGAATTAACTTAGTCGAAAAAAGAATAAAAGAAGCAGAAAAACTAGGATTTAAAACTTGCATTATTCCAGAAAGTAACAAAAAAGTATTGAAAGAAAAATATAAATTAGATATAATAGGCGTTAAGAATATAAATGAAGCGATGAAAAAGATAGGATTGAAATAAAACTCCACAAAAATTAAGGAGGAGAAAAATTGAAAAAAAGTAAAGATGAAAATATTACATCAGTTTTAAAATTAATAGCTCCAGGAACGCCAATAAGAGATGGATTAGAGAATATATTAAGAGCAAAAACAGGAGCATTATTATTAATAACAGATAATAGTGAAATACTAAAAGAAGTTGTAGACGGTGGTTTTACAATAAACGAAGAATACACATCTTCAAAATTGTATGAACTTGCAAAAATGGATGGAGCAATTGTTTTGAGTGGAGATATGAAAAGAATACTTTATGCAAATGCACAATTAATTCCATCACATGAAATAATAACAACAGAAACAGGAACGAGACATAGAACAGCAGAAAGAACTGCAAAACAAACAGGAGAACTGGTTATAAGTATATCACAAAGAAGAAATATAATAACAGTATTTAAAGGAAATGACAGATATGTCTTAGAAGATACAGAAGTAGTCTTAAACAAAGCTAATCAAGCAATACAAACACTAGAAAAATATAAAAAAGTATTTGATAATAAACTAAACATATTGAATGAATACGAATTTAATGATATAGTAACATTACAAAATGTAATACTTGCAATACAAAGAGCTGAAATGGTAATGAGAATAGTAGATGAAATTCAAAGACAGATATATGAACTAGGAAACGACGGAAGATTAGTAAAAATGCAACTAGAAGAGTTAATAGGTGGACTAGAAAAAGAAGAAAAACTAATAATAAAAGACTATCTAGTAGCAACTAAAAAGAAGAATACACCAGAAAAAGTAATAGAAAACTTAGAAGAATTAGAATATGAAGACTTATTAAAAGAATCAGCAATTGCAAAATTACTAGGATATGAATACTTTGACAATTATGATGAAGTAGGCGTATATCCTAAAGGATATAGAATACTTAGTAAAGTACCACGAATGCCATCAAATATAGTAGAAAATTTAGTAGAATCATTTAAATCTTTCCAACACATATTAGCAGCAGATATTGAAAGTTTAGATGATGTTGATGGAATAGGAGAGGTAAGAGCAAGAACAATAAAACAATCATTAAAAAGAATGCAAGAACAATTTGTATTTGACAATATTATTTAATGAAAATTAAAATGAATAGGGAAAATAATTAATAAGATAAAAACTAGAATATTAAAAATTAGTCTAAAAAATGGAGAAAGTAGATGATTTTTGTCTCCGACCCCAAAATCACGACCCCAAAATCATTTTAATAAAAAAAGAAAGGATGAATAGTAAAAATGAAAAAAACAAAAAATATTATTTGGATAATAGCATTAATTTTGGTAATAATACTAATAGGAATAGTTGCATATGGATATTATAAAAATGCAACAATGGAAGTAAAAAATCCAATAGCAACAATGGAAGTAGAAAATTATGGAACAATAAAAATGGAATTATATCCTGAAAATGCACCAGAAACAGTAGCAAACTTTATAGCATTAGCAAATAGAGGATTTTATGATGGGTTAACATTTCACAGAATAGTAAAAGACTTTATGATACAAGGTGGAGACCCAAACGGAGACGGAACAGGAAGTGCTAAAATATCAGACATAAAAGATGGAGGAGAAGAAACAGCATACTCAATAAAAGGAGAATTCATTTCAAATGGAGTAAACAACAAATTAAAATTTGAAGAAGGGACAGTTGCAATGGCAAGATCTGATTATACCAGTTATTCACCATCACTAGCAGAAGAATCATATAATTCAGGAAGTTCACAATTCTTCATAATGACAAAAGAAAATGCATCATTAAATGGACAATATACATCATTTGGAAAAGTAATAGAAGGAATGGATATTGTGCATAAAATAGAAAATGCAGAAGTAAAAGTAGCAGATAATAGTGAAGAAACAGGAAATACAGAAGTAAGTACACCTGTAAATCCACCAAAAATAACATCAATAAAAGTTGAAACAAATGGAGTAGAATATGGATTACCAGAAACATTAACACCATTTGATTACATGAGTTGGTTATATAAACAATATGGAATAGACCCAAGTGCATTACCAACTGGAGAGTAAAGTTAAATACTTAATGAGTAAATAAAATGCAAATGATAAATAAAAATTAAAATAACAAAGTTGTAAAGATTAATAGAATTGAAGATATTGTTTGAGTTTATGCAAAAAATAATTTATAATGTATATAAATCTTGAGATAAATGTGAAAAATAAGCAAATGGGAAATATAATAATAAAAAATTAATGAAAAAAATAAAAAAATCTACAAAATAAGTTGACAAATGGGGAGGAATAGGTTAAAATATTAAATGTGCTCAAGGTAACGGTGCACATACGCATGGTGGATGTAGCGTAGTTGGTTAACGCGCCAGTTTGTGGCACTGGAGACCGTGGGTTCGAGTCCCATCTTCCACCCCATTTAATTTTATATTGGGCTGTAGCCAAGCGGTAAGGCACCAGACTTTGACTCTGGCATGCGCTAGTTCGAATCTAGCCAGCCCAGCCAATAATTAGAGTATCAACGATTATAGAAGTTGGTATTCTTTTTTTAAAAGATAAAAAGGAATATAATATGGAAATAGAAAAAATCAAAAAATCAAAAACAAAAGAAATAGGAAAGAAAATAGAATACTTTGAACAAATAGATTCAACTCATAAATATGCTAAGAAAATAGCAATTGAAAATGAAGAAAATGGAAAAATAATAATAGCAGATATGCAAACAGCAGGAATAGGAACAAAAGGAAGAACATGGTATTCAGGGAAAGCAAAAAATATAGCAATGAGCATAATATTAAAATCTAAAACAACAATTAAACAGCTCGAAGGTTTAACAATAAAAATTGCAAATTGTATGAAAAAATCTATATATGAATTATATAATATCGATTTAAATATAAAAGAACCAAATGATTTATTATTAAACACTAAAAAAATATGTGGAATTTTAACAGAGATAAGTACAATTGGAGAGAAAATAAATTATTTAATTATAAGCATAGGATTCAATGTAAATGAAGACAATTTTTCAACCGAAATAAAAGATATAGCAACATCTTTAAAGAGTGAATTTAAAAGAGATTTTACAAGAGAAGAAATAATAATAAAATTTATAGAAAATTTAGAAAAAGAGTTAGAATTTTAAGCATAGATATTTCAAAGCATGTAAACCCAAGTTATTAGATAAAATGTCTAATAACTTGGGTTTTGTTAATATTAAGATTGAAAGAAATAGTATTTTTAGGATGCTTTCTTGTTAGATTTTAAATATAGAAAAGTTTTAATTTTCTACGTTAAAAGTTCTAAATTTAAGTTTTTAAAATATAAATTTAATATCAAAAGAAAATAGTATAAAAAACATTATTACAGTTAAAGCAATAATTAAAGCATAAGAAGTTACAGTTTGTTTATTAATAGAGTTAAAAATGGTTTATAGGAGTGCCACAAAACCTAAATATATTTTGGAGGAAAACAATGGAGAAGATACAAGAGTTTAAAAATAATGCTTTCTTTAATATAATAAAAGGAATAGTAATATCATTCGTTATAACAATGATATTATTAATAATATTATCAGCTATATTAACATATACAGACACATCTGAAAGCATAATATCACCATCAATAATTGCTATAACAACAATAAGTATATTGATAGGAAGTTCAATTGTTAATATAAAAATAAAGAAAAATGGAATATTAAATGGAGCAATAATAGGAGGAATATACATATTTTTATTATATATAATTTCTAGTATAATAAATCAACAATTTTCTTTAAATACTAATTCAATAATAATGATTATATTAGGAATTGTATTTGGGATTTTAGGTGGAATAATAGGAGTAAATAAGAGATAAATAAAATTGCATAGAAAAATATTATTTGTTTTAGAATTAAAAAATTATTAATTAATCTACATTATTAGTTCCAATATCTCTATTCCAAAAAGAAATAAGTCTTTGCTTTTCAGATTTTGGGACTAAAACCATTCTAAAAGCAGAAAATGGTTTATCATAATTATATTTACTTTCAATACCATCTGATTCAGGATTTAACCAACCGATTTTAGGAACATAAATTTGATAAACTATTGAATAATCATCATAACTGGTTAATGAAAAATTAACACTAGAAAGTCCAAAAAGATATTGTTTTGCTATATTTTCAGGAATAGGCTTAACTACATTTTGTGCAACATTTCCAGCTTGATTTTGACCAATTCCTCCTAATTCAAGGCATAGAGTTCCAAAAAAATAAATTAATTGTTTGTTGGAATTCATATCACACCATAAATTATTTCTAGGATTATATCCGTAATAAAAAGGAATCTCAGAAAATGAGCAGTTTATTTTTGAACCTTCACCCCAATAGTTATAATCAAAAACTCTAGATTTTAGAAATGATTTATCAATATTGCCTTCTGTTGTAACCATAAGAGCTTCTGTTTTCTTTATGGAGTTATCAATAATAGCTTGTTTACCTGAAATTTTACCTCCTGTTTGAAAGCTAGTATCAGGATAAGAATTATAGTTACAATATTTTATTAAAATATTAGTAGCTTTTTCTATTGATACAAAAACTTCAGAAGAATTTTCAGCATAATCGGTTATATTTAAAGGATAATATATTGGAGAAGTAAAAATTTTACTTAAACTAGTTGAAGAACTATTTAAATTCCAACCAGACAAAGGCCTAAGATTTTCATTGGAATTAATTATTGCATTAGATTTTTTATCTTGAATAAGATTTTCAGAAAATGTGAATTCAGGAGCAATATTGTCTATAATAATTCCAGTATCAAATGTTTTTTCAGAATTAACTTGACTAGAAGAATCTATTAAAATACCTTTTGGAAAAAACATATTTAATTTGCCATTTCCTTCGACATTTGTAATAGTAATTTTATATATTTTATCAATGTTATTATCAGAAATTAATTGTAATTCTAAAATTTTAGGATAAATAAATTGATTATCAATTTTGAATTTAACAGTTTGCTTATTTATATTATTTATAAGCAAATTTTTTTCAGTGATTTTAAAAGTAAATGATAATGTATGAGTTTTATTAGCATATTTTTCGTAACCTTTATTGGTATTGGTGCTATTAATAAATTGTATAGCAGGCTTAAGAACATCTATATTAATATTTGCTACAACAGTAGTATCATCAAAGATATACTTGGCAAAAGAAATATTTGATATAAAAGGTAAGAAAAATAGAATGAAAAATGTTATTATAAAAAAATAGAATTTTTTCAAAAAATACCTCCTTAAAATTAATTTTGAATAAAAATATTAAAATAAAGAATATGAAATATAATTTTATTATAATTACAAAAATTGTAAATGTCAAGCATTCTTTTTTGTCGAATTTTGCGATGAAAAAATGTAGAAAATAATTAAAAAATATTGACAATTACAAAAAATGGAATTAAAATGTAATTAATTTCAAATTTCTTAATAATTCAAAATTTTTAAAGTCAATTTAACTTAAATCAAAATTTTTAATCAGATTAATCAGATTAAACTAAAATCAAAAATTTAATAAAAAGGAGGAATGAATATTTGAGTAAAAAGAAAAAAATAATAATTATAGTTTCAGTTTTACTTGCAATATTATTATCATTCATAGGAGGAAAAACATTTTCTAAATATTTAACACAAGTCAAAGGTGAAGGAGTTGCAGAAATAGCAAGTTGGGATTTTAAAGTTAATGGAAAAACAGATGAAGTTCAAACTATAAATTTATCTTCAACTTTTGATAATGAAACTTTGATAGGAAATAAAATAGCACCTGGAACAAAGGGAAGCTTTAATATAAATTTAGATGCAACAGGTTCTGAAGTAGGAATAAACTATAAAGTTACATTTGATGGAGAAACACAAAAACCAACTAACTTAAAATTCAAATATAATGATACAAGCTATAATTCTATTAAAGAATTAGAAAGTGCATTAACTGGAACAATTAATGCAAATGATTCTGAAAAAACAAAAACATTTACAATAAATTGGGAATGGCCTTTTGAAACAGGTTCTAATACAAGTGAAATTAATCAAAATGACAAAATAGATACACAAGAAGCTCAAACAATTTCAAATTACACATTTAATGTAAATGTGCAAGGTGTGCAAGTTTCACCTAAATAATAAGCGAATAAGAAATAAGGAATATGAATAAAAAAAATATATATAATATAGTTTTAATAATATCAATCATTTTAATCATAAGTTTAATTTATATCAAATTTTTTTCTAAAAATATTAATATCAAGCCATTCGGCATAGAAATTTTAAGGGTAGAATCAGATAGTATGAAACCAGAATTTAGTAAAGGAGATATCATAATAATTCAAGAAAAAAAGGAATATGAGGTAAATGATATTATTACATTTCAATTGACTGACACTGAAAAGATAACTCATAGAATTATTGAGAAAAATGAAAATACATATTATACAAAAGGAGATAATAATAATGCAAAAGATGAAACTGGAATTCAAAAAGAGAATATTCTAGGAAAAGTAATATATATTTTCAATTAAAAGGAGGATGAGTCAAAAATTGTTTTAATATGAATAAAAAAATTAACGATAAATTAAAAAATATAAAAAAAGTAAAAAGAGAAAAAAATTTTAATAAGATTCCAAAAAAAAATTCTCAGGAAAATATAATTAGAATGAATAAAGCTAAAAAGAACAAATCTAAAATCAATAAAGTTGAAGTCAATACAGCTAATACGATATTTTCTAAAAAGACGAGCAATAAGAACTACATACTTTTATTTCTATTATTTATAATCTTAATCATATTTTTATTTTCAAAAAATAGTTTAGGAAAGCAAATGTCTAATACTAAAATAAATACAAATTCAGAAATAGCAAAACCAATATTAATAGTTGAAAATAATCCAGCAATAGATATAACAAATAGAAATAATAAAGGATATTATGATTTTAAAATAAAAAATTATAATGAACTAGACGAGATTAATGAAATTGAGTTAAGATATAATATAGAAATATTGAATGAAGAAAATAAAGCAATCACTTTTAAGTTGTATAAAGGAGAAGAGGAATTACTATTAGAAAAAAATAAAACAAAAGATATGATTATTAAGAAGAATGAAAAACAAGAAGAAAACTATAAACTAGAAATTACATATGATAAAAATTTAGTAAACTCATTAGAAGATATAATCCAAAATGTGCAAATAAAAGTGCACTCTGAACAACTAAAATCATAAATGGAGGCACTAATGAAAAGTAAGAAAAATAATAAAATAATAAGTTTAATAATCGTAATTTTAATAGTGATAATTTTGATATTTTGTATTCTACAAAAAAGTAATTTCTTTCAAGATAATTTAATATTTTTTAAAATTTTAAATTCAAGTAATATTAGTGAAAATTCACAAAATGACCCTATATTTTATAATAATATAGCTGAATATAAAGAACAAAATAATCCATTGTTTTTCTATGTGACATATAATGAAACAAAGTTTAAAAGTATAAATTTAATGGATACAATAGATAAAAAAACATTAGTAAAAGAAAAAATAGCACCAGGAACAAAAGGTCATTTTGAGATAGTTTTAATCAGTAATAGAGATATAAATTATAAAATTATTTTTGAAAATCTAAATGAAAAGCCCCAAAATTTAGTATTTTCAATTAAAGGAAGTGATAGAGAATATGATAATCTAAATGAATTACAACAAGAATTAATAGGAAATTTAGAAAAAAATAAAGTAAAAAGAATAGATGTAAATTGGAGATGGAAATATGAAAATAATTTAGCAGATAATTTACAAGATACAAAAGATGGAACAAATTTAGATATGTATAAATTTAATATATATACAGTGTCATATTAAAAAATTGATTTTAAATAGTAAGATTAAAAAGTTAATATAAAAGATAAAGACAAGATAAAATGTTTAAAAGCATTTTATCTTGTTTT
>CATYUF010000056.1 GCA_958413095.1 uncultured Clostridium sp. | reverse complement strand
GTAAAAGAAAATGCTGATAAATTTACCAAAAAAGAAATTGTGCTAAACAAGAATAATGAGAATAAAATATATATTTCTAGTGTTATAGAAAATAAATAAAGTTTATAGGTAAAACTTTATTTAAAACCTAAATATTATTTAAGGAGAAGGTACTATATGCAATTGTTATAATTCAAAGTGTAATAATCTATTATCAAACATTGAATTGTAACATGTAATTATTTAAAATATAGTAAGATGTAAAAATAGAAATGAAATCAAATATGCTAGCAAAATGTGAAATATGTCCACATAAATGTAAGATAAATAGAGAAATAGGAAATAGTGGACGATGTAAGGCAAATGATAAAGTTAAAATTGCACTATACTCAATCCATAAATTTGAAGAACCATGTATAACAGGAAATAATGGCTCGGGAACGGTATTTTTTTCTAATTGTAATTTGAATTGTATATATTGCCAAAATTATGAGATTAGTCAATTAGGAAAGGGTAAAGAAATAACAATTAATGAATTAGCTGATATATTTATAGAGCTACAAAATAAAAATGTTGAAAATATAAATTTGGTAACTCCAACAAGTTATGTATTATATATAATTGAAGCAATAAAAATAGCTAAAAGAAATGGGTTAAAAATACCAATAATATATAATACAAATACATATGAAAATGTTGAAACTTTAAAATTATTAGAAGGATATATAGATGTCTATTTACCAGATTTGAAATATTATGATAATGAATTAGGTAAAAGATATTCAAAAATAGATAACTATTTTGATATTGCTACAAAAGCAATTAAAGAGATGTATAGACAAGTAGGTACAACAAAGCTAGATGAAAATGGAATAATACAAAGAGGAGTAATGATTAGGCATTTGGTATTACCAAATAACATAGAAAACAGTAAAAATATTTTAAAATGGATAAAAGAAAATATAGATGAAAAAGTATATATAAATATAATGGCACAATATTTTCCTACATATAAAGCAAAAGAAGATAAAATGTTAAACAGAAAATTAACAAAAGAAGAGTATGATAAAATAGAAAATTATGTGTATGAGTTAGGTATAGAAAATGGATATATGCAAGAATTAGGAGAACATGAAGAAGAATATGTTCCTAAATGGGAGTTATAGGAAAATATGGGATTTAATAATCAAAAATATAGAAGCAAAAAAGTAGAAAAAAATTTTATGATATGATATACTTAAAATTGTAAAATACAAAGAAACATTAATTAAAAGAAACAAAAAATTTTATCATAAGATGTATTTTTTAGTAAAATGAGAAAGGAATGAAATTTATATGACACAAGCAGACGAACAATTTATAAAAACTTGTAAAGAAATTATAAAAAATGGATATTCATCAAAAGGAACAAATGTGCGTACAAGATGGGATGATGGAGAAGAAGCTAACTATATTTCAATAGTTGGAGTTCAAAATAAATATGATGTTGGAAAAGAATTTCCAATGATAACACTTAGAAATAATACAAAAACAATAAAAAATGCCATTGATGAAATTTTGTGGATATGGCAAAAAAAGTCTAATAATGTAGATGAATTAAATTCACATATATGGGATCAATGGGCAGGAGAAGATAGAACAATAGGAAAAGCTTATGGATATCAATTAGCAAAAAAATATGAATTTAAAACAAAAGAAGGAATTAAAGAAATGGATCAAGTTGATTATGTTTTGTATCTGTTAAAAAACGATCCTTCAAGCAGAAGAATTATGACAAATTTATTTAATCATGAAGAACTAAAAGACATGAACTTAGAACCATGTGCATATGGAACACAATGGTTAGTTAAAGAAAATAAATTACATTTAATATTAAACCAACGTTCACAAGATATGTTAACAGCAAATGGTTGGAATGTAATGCAATATGCAGCATTACAATATATGTTTGCACAAGTATCTGGACTAGAAGTAGGAACATTAACACATAATATTGGAGATTGTCATATTTATGATAGACATATACCATTAGTAGAAAAATTAATAGAAGCAAAGCCAATAGATGTAAAACCTAAATTAATAATAAATAATCCAACAAATAATTTTTATGAATTTAAAGTAGAAGATTTTGAAATTCAAAATTATGACTACAACAAAGAAGTAAAAATAGGAAAAATTCCAGTAGCAATTTAGAAGTGATTTTGGTGATTTTGGGGTCGGAGACAAAAATCATCTTTTAGAATTTGCATGAAATTAAGAATTAGTATGATAAAAATTATATGAAATAAATTTGGGAATAGGAGAAAGATGATTTTTGTCTCCGACCCCAAAATCAGGAGGGAAAAATGTTAAGTATAGTAGTAGCAAAAGCAAAAAATAATATAATAGGAAAAGATAATAAATTATTATGGCATTTGTCAGATGATTTAAAAAGATTTAAAGCATTAACAACAGGCCATACAATAATAATGGGAAGAAAAACTTTTGAGTCATTAGGTAGAGTTCTTCCTAATCGTAAACATATTATATTTAGTAATAACCCAGACTTTAAAGTAAATGATGAAAATGTAGAAGTTGTTCATTCTTTATTACAAATTCAAGAATACATAGAATCAGAAGAAGAAGCCTTTGTAATAGGTGGGGCAATGATGTATAATTTCTTAATGCCATATGTAAGTAAAATGTATGTAACAGAAATTGAAAGAGAATTTGAAGGAGATGCATTCTTTCCAAGAATAGATGATAAAAAATGGAAAGAAGTAAGTAGAGAAAAAGGTCCAGAAGATGGAGAAAATAATTTTGAGTATAATTATGTTGTATATCAAAAGATTTAGAGTACATAAGAAAAATATTATTTTTAAAGTAATATAACTTATTTGTTATCTAATTTAAGTAAGATAGTATTTGTAAAGATTTTTACGAAAACTTTTGAGTAGTGAGATAGTAGTTGTGAAGATTTTAATGAAATCTTTTGAATATAGAATAAAAAGAAAGCTTTAGGTAAAAATATTTTCGGGAGGAAAAGAGAAAATGTTTAAACCTAAAGCTATTTATTTTGAGAAAGATATTGAAAATTATAAACTAGGAAAAGAATTGTTAGAAAAATATCAAGATATACCAAAAGTGGAAATATCAAATCATAACAATATAGAAGAAATGAGGAAAAAATCAAATAAAGAATTTCCGGATATGAAAAGAAATTTGATTATAGGTGTAAGGAAAACACACAATTTTGTAGAAAACCACAAGACATCAGATTTTTTAGTACCATATACTTCATCAGGTTGCACAGCTTCTTGTATGTACTGTTATTTAGTTTGTAATTATAATAAATGTGCATATTTAAGATTATTTGTAAATAGGGAAAAAATGTTAGAAAAGATAATAAAAGTAGCAACAAAAGCAGATAGAAACTTAAATTTTGAAATAGGAAGTAATAGCGATTTAATATTAGAAAATACAATAACTAATAATTTAGTTTGGACAATAGAAAATTTTAAAAATACAGAAAAAGGAACACTAACATTTCCAACAAAATTTGATATGGTAGATAGTATTTTACCTTTAAATCATAATGGCAAAGTAACAATCAGAATGAGTGTGAATCCAGAAGAAATTATAAATAAAGTAGAATTTGGTACATCAAGATTAACAGGAAGAATACAAGCAATTAACAAGCTTAAAGAAGCAGGATATAATGTAGGGATTTTGATAGCACCAGTAATATTAGTTGATAATTGGAAACAACTATATGGTGAATTAATAGAAAGATTAAATAATGAATTATCAGAAAAAGTAAAAAAAGATGTATTTTTTGAAATTATATTTATGACATATAGTTTTGTCCATACAAAAATAAATGAAGAAGCATTTCCAAATGCAATAAATTTATATAATAAAGAATTGATGACTGGTAGAGGAAAAGGAAAATATATGTATAAAAATGAAATTAGAAAAGAAGGTGAAAAATTTTTAAGAGAGAAAATGCATAACTATTTTCCTAATAATAAGATTGAGTATATTGTATAAATATCAAATGCTAAAAAATATCAAAGGAAAAATGTGATTTTTTATCAAAAAATGGCTGGAATTTTGTGAGAAAATATATTAATATAGCTGAAATTTTGTGATTTAGTATAATTAATAAAAATATATGATAATATTAAAACAATTTAAAATGAAAAATAAAAAAATTCTATTCTTATTTCATACTGATTGTGATATAATAATTATAAATAAAATTCCTAAAAAAGGAAGTGGTAAATATGTCATATATAGAATTTAAAAATGTATGTAAAGAATATAAAATGGGAGAAATCACAATAAAAGCACTAGATAATACTAATTTTCAAATAGAAAAAGGAGAACTAGTGGTAATTGTTGGACCAAGTGGTGCTGGAAAGACGACAGCCTTAAATATATTAGGAGGAATGGATACTGCAACAAGAGGAGATGTAATTGTTGATGGCAAAAATATAACAAATCTAAAAAATAAGGAGTTAATCAAATATAGAAGAGAAGACATAGGCTTTGTATTCCAATTTTACAATTTAGTTCAAAACCTAACAGCAGTAGAAAATGTAGAACTAGCAACACAAATATGTAAAGACTCACTAGACCCAGAGGGAGTTATAGAAAAAGTAGGACTGGGAGATAGAAAGAAAAATTTCCCATCTCAGCTATCAGGAGGAGAACAACAAAGAGTTGCAATAGCAAGAGCAATAGCTAAAAATCCAAAGCTATTATTATGTGATGAGCCAACAGGAGCATTAGACTATAAAACAGGAAAACAAATTTTAAAGCTATTGCAAGATACAGCAAGAAAAGAAAAAATGACAGTCTTAATAATCACACACAATGCAGCAATAGCACCTATGGCAGACAAAGTAATAAGATTCAAAAATGGAACAGCAGAAAGTGTAGAAATTAATGAAAATCCATTACCAATAGAAAATATTGAATGGTAAAAATAAAAATTCTAAAGGAGGTGGATTGGGGATGAAAAATAAAAAAGGAAAATCACAAATGTCACCTAAACGGAATGAAAAATCACAAATTAAAAAAAGCATTGTTAAAAGATAGTTTCAAAGAAATAAAAGTTTCATATAAAAGGTTTATATCAATATTACTTATGGCTCTTTTAGGAGTAGGATTTTTTGCAGGCTTAAGAGCAACTTCACCAGATATGGTAAATACTATTGATAAATATTTTAAAGACCAAAATGTATATGATATAGAAGTATTATCAACCTTAGGACTCACAAATGGAGATTTAGAAGCAATAAAAAATATAGAAAATGTTGAGCAAGTTTATGGTACATATAGTAAAGATAGTTTAATAAAAATAAATGATAAAGAAATAGTAACAAAAATCTTATGTCTAGAGGAAGTAAATAAACCAGTAATAATAGAAGGAAGAGAACCACAAAATAAAGCAGAATGTCTAGTAGAAGAAGGCTTTTTAAAAAATACTAACAAGAAAATAGGAGACAAAATACAAGTAGAGCTAGAAAATACAGATGATGAACTAGAAGAAAATCAAGAATTTCTAAAAGAAAAAGAATTGACAATAGTAGGAACAGCTAGAAGTCCATTATATATATCTAGAGAAAGAGGAACATCAAAATTAGGCTCTGGAAGTATTAACTATTATATATACATATCAAAAGAAAATGTAAGTTCAGAGGTTTTTACAGAAGCATATGTAAAACTAAAAGACTCAGAAAAATATAAAACATCAACTAATAGATATGAAAAATATGTTGAAGAGACTAAAGATAATATTGAAAATATAAAAGAAGAAAGACAAAAAGCAAGGTATGACGAGTTAATTGGAGAAGCAAATTCAAAGATAGCAGAAGCAGAAGAAAAATTTAATAGTGAAAAGCAAAATGGTGAAAATCAAATAAAAGATGCAGAAAATAAAATACAAAATGGGAAAGATGAAATTACTAAAGGTGAAAATGAAATAGCAAATAATGATGCAAAAGCAAAAAAAGAATTTGCAAATGCTGAAAAACAAATAGAAAATGCAAAAAATACTATAAAGAACAATGAAACACAATATGAAAATAAAAAAGTAGAGGCAGAAAAAGGATTCAAAGAGGCAGAAACACAAAAACAAAATTTACAAGCAACATTAACAAGCTTGAAAAATTCTTTAAATGAGCTAAACAATAAATATAACGAAATAATAAAGAACTTACAAAATCCAAACTTGCCAGAAGCCCAAAAACAAATTTTAGAAAAAGCAAAAGTACAATTAGAAAATCAAAAAGCACAATTAGAAACTAATCAAAAGACAGTAGAAGCAGGAATAAGTAAAATTGAAAATGAAATAACAAAGGGAAAACAAGAATTAAACAATGCTAAAGTACAAATAGAAAGTGCTAAAAAAACCTTATCTCAAAAAGAAAAACAACTTGCAAGTGCAAGGTCACAGGCTAAATTAGAAATAGAAAAAGCAAGAAATAAAATAGAAGAATCAAAAAAAGAAATACAAAAAGCAGAAGAGGAATTACAAAAAAGTAGAGAAGAATTTAATACTAAAATAAAAGAAGCAGAAGGAGAATTAATTGAAGCCAAAGAAAAAGTTGCAAAAATTGAAAATCCAACATGGTACATATTAGACAGAAATCAAAATGTTGGATATGCAAGTTTTATACAAGATACAGAAAGTATTGAAAATTTAAGTATGGTATTCCCAATAGTATTTTTTGCTATTGCAATATTAGTTTCATTAACCTCTATGACTAGAATGGTAGAAGAGGAAAGACAAGAAATAGGAACATTAAAAGCACTAGGTTATAGTAAATTTCATATAAGTTTAAAATATATAATATATTCTAGCTTAGCTTGTATAATTGGTGCAATAATAGGAATGAATATAGGATTTCAAATATTACCAAGAATTATATGGGAAATGTATGAAATGATGTATACAATGCCAGATATAAATATATTGTATAATTACGAATATTCAGTAATAGGCTTAGCACTTATATATATTTGTATAGTAGGAGCAACTATTTATTCAATATTAAGAGAGCTAAGAGAAATGCCAGCAACATTATTAAGACCTAAATCACCTAAATTAGGAAAAAGAGTATTACTAGAAAGAATAACACCAATATGGAAAAGATTAAACTTTTCACAAAAGGTTACTATAAGAAATATATTTAGATATAAGAAAAGATTTTTAATGACAATAATCGGAATATTTGGATGTACATCTTTAATACTAGCTGGATTTGGACTAAAAGATTCAATATCTAAAATATTACCATATCAATATGGAAAAGTATTTGATTATGATATGGAAGTGACATTAAAATCATCACTAGAAGAAGAAAAAAAGAATAATTTCATAGCAAATTTAAAGAATAATGAAAAAGTAAATGATTTAGTTGAAACATATATGTTGTCAGGAACAGCAAATAAGGATGAAAAACAACAAGACATAAAAATAATAGTGCCAAAAGAAAGTGAAGAATTAGAAAAAGTAATAAAATTAAGAAATTTAGAAGAAGAAAAAATTAACTTAAATAAAGATGGTGTAATAATAACTGATAAATTGGCACAACTAATAAATGCAAAAATAGGAGATACTATAAAAGTAAAAGACTCAAATGAAGTAGAAAAAGAACTAAAAATAACAGATATAACTGAGAACTATATAGCACATTACATATATATATCAAAAGATTTATATGAGACTTTATATCAAGAAAAATATGATACAAATGTCTTATTGATGCAAGATAAAGATTTATCAGAAGAGGAAGAAAAAAACTTATCAAAAGAATTAGTAAAACAAAATGAAGTATCAACAGTAGGCTTGACATCTACAATGATGAAAACTTTAGATGATACAATGGGGTCACTAAATTATGTAGTCATAATTTTAATAGTATCAGCAGGATTATTGGCATTTGTTGTATTATATAATTTATCAAATGTAAATATAAGTGAAAGAATAAGAGAACTTGCAACAATAAAAGTATTAGGATTTTATGATAAAGAAGTATATGACTATATTAATAGAGAAACTACACTATTAACAATTATAGGGATAATATTAGGACTAGGTGGAGGATATTTATTAAACTTTTATATAATAGGTACTTGTGAAATTGACTTATTGAGATTTGTAAAAGTAATAGACCCATTAAGTTATTTGTATGCTATATTAATAACAGTTGCATTTACAATAATAGTAAATATCTTTACATATTTTGCATTAAAGAAAATAGATATGATAGGAAGCTTAAAAAGTGTAGAATAAAGATTAATAAAAGGGAGAAGAGTATGAACAGTAAAAAAAGAGAAAATTATTTATCATGGGAAGAATACTTTATGGCAATAGCAAAACTATCAGCAATGAGAAGTAAAGACCCATCAACACAAGTTGGAGCTTGTATAGTTAGTAATGACAATAGAATTTTATCAATAGGATATAATGGAGCTCCAAATGGTTATAGTGATGAAGAATTTCCATGGGATAGAGAAGGCGAAAACTTAGAAACAAAATATCCATATGTTTGTCATGCAGAATTAAATGCAATTTTAAATTATAGAGGAAGCAAAAAAGACTTAGAAAATTCAAAAATATATGTAGACTTATTTCCGTGCAATGAATGTGCTAAAATAATAATACAATCAGGAATAAAAGAAGTTATATATTTATCAGACAAATATGCTAACTCAGAAAATAATATTGCATCAAGAAGATTATTTGACAGGTGTGGGATAAAATATAGTAAGATTAAATTAGAAGATGGAAATAAAGAGATAAATATAAAATTTGAATAAAATATACTATAAAAAAACGGAGGAAAACAATGATAGATTTTACTAATGCAATAGAAGAATTTAACAATTATAAAGGCTCAGAAAAAAAGAAAACTTTAATATATAATAATAAAAAATATTTAGTTAAATTTCCTGACCCTATAAAAGAAAAAAATAAAAATCTATCATATAAAAATAATGCATTTTCTGAATATATAGGAAGTAATATATTTGAAATTTGTGGAATAAAAACTCAAAAAACATTATTAGGAATATATAAATATAAAGAAAAAGAAAAAATTGTATGTGCTTGTGAAGACTTTACAGATGGAGAAAATTTATTATACGAATTTGAAAATTTAGCACTAAGTACAAATCCTGATAAAAGAATAGAGACGGAAATAAAAGATATAATGGAAGTTATAGAAGAAAACAAAATGATTAGTACTGAAAAAACTAAAAAAGAATTTTGGAAAATGTTTATAATAGATAGTTTAATAGGAAATACTGATAGGCATAATGGAAATTGGGGATTTATATTAAACAAGAAAACAGGAAAAATAGACTTTGCACCAATATATGACTGTGGTTCATGTTTAAATCCTATGCTTGAAGATGAAGAAATTGAAAGAATTAGTGATATTGAATTAAAAAATTTAGCAATTAATTGTTATTCTTGTTTGAAAGAAAATGGTAAAAAAATTAACTATATGTCATACATAAAACAAATGAAAAATATTGAATGTAATGATGCAATAAGAAATATTTTCAATGATATTAATATTAATAAAATTATGATATTTATTGATGGGATATCTTGTATAAATGAAACAAGAAAAGTATTTTATAAAAATATTATAAAGCAAAGATATGATATAATTGAAAAAGTATATAAAAAATTATAAAAATTACCACTTTTAAAGTAAATATGTTAATTTATTTTAGGAGTGGTTTTTAATTTGAGTATTTATAAATCTGAATAGTTACTATATAATAGCTTTTATAAATTAACCGCTGAAAATAGATGATAATTATGATTTTTTTGGCTTTTGACTACTTATTTCATTCAGAAAGAATTGGTAAGGCTTTTTCATGAGCCTCTCTCACTCAGACCCCTTCATACTTCAGGTACCGTGAGCATTCCTCATTCAAAAACCTAACCAATTCTAATCTTCATTCCAGTCGAACATCAAAATCCAAAAAAATCATAATTATCATCTATTTTCAGCTACTCTACAAGAAAAAATATTATATAGTAACCTTTTAATAAAGTGTATAATATAAATGGTAAAATTAAGTGACGCATTTTGAAATAAAAATAGACACATAAAATT